>JAUIHU010000096.1 GCA_030432175.1 Verrucomicrobiia bacterium
ATTTCCATAGCAGTGGAGCTGTTTGCAGCCCGACTCGAGCTGGTTTGATGACGGGCAGATATCAACATCGCGCAGGCATTGAAGGTGTAGTTTATGCCAACCCAAACCGCAATCGCCACCATGGGTTAAATCCGGCACAGGAATACACTTTAGCAGAAGGCTTACAAACAAAAGGCTATCGCTCTGGCATGTTTGGCAAATGGCATTTGGGGTACGAACCTCAGTACAATCCAATCCAACATGGCTTTGATCAGTTTATTGGCTACGTCAGTGGTAACGTCGATTATCAGTCACACATTGACCAGGCTGGGTTTGAGGATTGGTGGTTTGCAGACACACTCAAACCGCAATCCGGATACGTCACTAAACTGATCACCGACAACGCCATCGCCTTTATGGATCAACATCCGAACGACCAGCCGTTTCTATTGTATCTTGCCCATGAAGCTCCGCACTATCCCTACCAGGGACCGGAAGATCCAGCTCTCAGAAAAGTGGGAACGCCTGGCGCGACTCTGGGTGAACGCAAAGATCGCAAAGTCGCGTACAAGGAAATGATTGAGTCTCTGGATCACGAAATCGGTCGAACAAGAAAGGCTTTGGCAGACAAGGGTGTTCTCGATAATACCTACATCATTTTCTTCTCCGACAATGGAGCTACGAGCCTGGGTTCTAACGGTGACCTGCGAGGCCATAAAGGACGTCTCTGGGAAGGTGGGCATCGTGTTCCTTGTATCATCTGGAAACCGGGAGTGGTTCCGGCAGGCTCAGTTACCGATGCGCTGACCATTTCCATGGACATTACCGCAACGGTCTGGGATCTCGCAGGTGTTTCCGCACATCCGCAACGGCCTTTGGATGGAAAAAGTCTCGCACAACTGATTCAAAATCCGGATAAAGCCTGGCCGGAGTTTCAGTACAGGCGCCTGTACTGGGAGTTCCAGAATGGGCTGGCCATGAGAGACGGTGACTGGAAATGGATCCGTCCAAGAAACGCAAAACAGCAAGCCGGCGAGTTTTATCATTTGAGACTGGATGTTGGAGAAACCCAAGAACTCAGTGAAGCTGAACCTGACCGAGCTGAATCAATGCGGAGACAAGCAGAGCGCTGGTTGAAGGAAGTGAGAAACAACGCAACATTACAAGCTGAGAAGAATTAAGAAATATAAATGAAGACCTGGAATGATGGGAGATCCAAGTGTGGGGTTTCCCGTTTTAAAATTGAGTCAACCAGATCAAACCTGACTTGCGAAAACCCATATTTATTATTTCCTAATTCTTAATTATTAATTGGACTAGCTATGCCTTTCAGGATTTGTAAAACCATTGAAATCGAAAACGGTCACATGTTGTCGAAACATCCAGACAAATGTCAGTTTCCGCATGGGCACACACGCAAGGTGGAACTGATTTTGGAAGCGGATACGTTGGACGAAAACGAGATGGTTTGTGATTTTAAGCTGATCAAGGAACTGGTGGGAGATTACCTGGATTCTTTTGACCATGCCATGTGTATGAATACCAACGACCCTCAGTATGCGACGTTCAAGGCAGCGTATGGAGACCGTGTGATTGGATTTGAAAATGAGGATCCAACCACAGAAGTTCTGGCACGCGATTTTTATCATTATTTCCAGAAGGCGCTGAATGAAAAAATCAACGCAACGGAAACCAGTCCTGGAAAATATCCATTAAGAAATACGGTGCGATTGGCACGAGTTAGAGTTTGGGAAACCAGTAGTTCCTGGGCTGAGTTTTATTAACCTCGAATTTCGGTTGCTGTGAATTTTGTTTCGGTTGAGCAGATGCGTGAGTGGGAACGGATTTCCTGGGAATCCGGAAAATCTGAGGCTGCTGTGATTGGTCAGGTGGGTGAGGTGATTGCTGGGCGGTTTGAGCGTGCGGCTAATTGCCGGGGCAGAGCGCGTCAAAAGGTTGCGATCTGGGCGCTGGCCGGGAAAGGGCATAATGGGGATGACGTTCGACTGGCGGCTCGTGTCTTAGCTGCACGCGGTTGGAACGTTCAGTTGATTGAAGTTGTTTCCAGTAAGATTGCTTCTGACGTGGCTGAAGTACTTCGTGAAGGAGACGCGCCGGATTGGATCCTGGACGGTTTGTTCGGGATTGGATTGAGTCGCCCATTAGAGGGCGCTTGGGCGGATCTGGTCGAAGCGTTGAATGCAGTGGAATCCCGAAAACTGGCGATTGATGTGCCCTCCGGGTTCAGCGCGATTGAAGGGAAAGCTTTGGGGGTCGCAGTGGAAGCGGACTGGACTCTGACACTGGGCGCTCCGAAACTGGGATTGATTTCTTCAGAAGCTCCAGAATTTGTCGGACGATTGGAAGTGGCGGGAGAAATTGGATTGGCGTCAATGCCGGATTTTGACTCTGAGCTGGAATGGATCGAACCTGAGTCCTGGCGTAATTTCCCTCCCAGAAGAAAACCTGATACGCACAAAGGGTCCTACGGTCGGCTCCTTATTCTGGCCGGCAGCCTTGGATACCATGGAGCTGCCGTGCTAACAGCGCGGGCCGCCCAGCAAGCGCAGCCTGGATGGATCCAGCTGCTGACCGATCCGGAATGTTATTTGCCGGTAGCTTCACAACTCACCGGACCCATGGTGGCGCCATGGGAAGGTGGAGAACATCCCTGGCTGGACAATTCCAAGCCAACTGCGATTGTTGCAGGACCCGGATTGGCTTCACATCGCCTGCCGGAATGTTGGATGGAAAAGGTCCGAAAGCTTTGGAAGACATTTCCAGGTCCGATGATTGTGGATGCATCCGGATTGTCAGCGTTGGCGGAAATGAGTGATCCAACCTCACCAACGCCCGGTCCCAGGATTCTCACCCCTCATCCCGGGGAAGCTGCGAGCCTGTTGCAAACCAGTTCCAAGGTCATACAAAATGATCGAATCAGCGCATTAAGAAAATTGTCTGCTCGCTTTGGCAATGCCTGGGTTGTGTTAAAAGGTCATCAGACCCTGATTGGTAACAAAGAGGGTAAAATCGCCGTTAACAGTTCAGGAAATCCAGGAATGGCCCAGGGTGGGTCTGGTGACATTCTTACTGGATTTATTGGAGGGCTCCTGGCCCAACCGCAACTTCACCATCCAGGCATCATTGAAACGACGATTCGATACGCCGTCTGGGCGCATGGAAATGCCGCTGATCGGCTTCATAGAAGAACATCCGTCTGGCCGGTTGAGAGACTGATTGATAAACTGGGTTAAAATCGTTCGTCGTTCATTGTTCATTGTTCATTGTTCATTGTTCATTGTTCATTGTTCATTGTTCATTGTTCATTGTTCATTGTTCCGTATTCCCACACCAGGGCTAGCGCCCTTCGCTACGCACGGGCCGCCCTAAAGGGCTAGGAGGTCATCCTTATAAGAACATTTTGCATGAATATTGAAATCAACATTTGTTTCACATTTCACATTTCACATTTCACATTTCACATTTCACATTTCACATTCCACATTCCACATTCATCATTCATCATTCATCATTCATCATTCATCATTCATCATTCATCATTCATCATTCATCATTCATCATTCATCATTCATCATTCATCAAACCCTTCCCTCATTCTTGACCGCATGTCCTGCTTTTGGATAGGGTTCGTTAAACCTTGTCACCTTTAAATTTATGAAAGATTTTACTTTGGCCTTGAAATGGGCTCTTGCGGGTACGGTTGCGATTGCTGGCCTGACTGGATGTGGTCCGGCCGATTCCGGGTCTGGATCCGGATCCAGTGAGAAAATCCAACTCGCATATATTACCAACGGGATTGATCCGTTCTGGGACACGGCTGCCGCCGGTGTGCGTGATGCGGAAAAAGAGTTTGATGTGGAGTGCGAAGTGGTGATGCCGCCGGATGGATCGACTGATCAGAAGCGGTTACTGGAAGCGATTCTTGCCAGAGGCGTTGATGGCATCGCAATTAGTCCGACTGATGCAGACAATCAAGTGGCTATGATCAATGACGCTTGTCGGGTAACTAATGTCATAACGCATGACTCAGACGCTCCAGACTCAGACCGGATCTGTTTCATTGGAATGGAAAACTACAAAGCCGGACGTGAAGCCGGCAAGCTCGTGAAAGAAGCGTTACCTGAAGGTGGAGAGATCATGTTGTTTGTTGGACGTCTGGAACAGTTGAACTCTCAACAACGACGTCAGGGTATCATTGATGAATTACTGGATCGCCCGGCGCAATCACTGGACAACCTGGAGCAGGATCCGGTCGGCAAGCCCATTGAAGGTGATAAATACACCATCCTGGACACTCGCACTGACAACTTTGCGTATGAACGCGCCAAGTCCAATGCGGAAGACGCCATCTCGGCGTATCCGAATTTGAAAGGCATGGTTGGACTCTTTGCATACAACGCACCAGCGTGCCTGGAAGCAGTTAAAGGCGCTGGGAAAGTTGGAGAAATTCAGATTGTCAGTTTCGATGAACAAGACAACACATTGCAGGGAATCATTGATGGCAGCATTCATGGAACAGTGAGTCAGCAACCTTATGAATATGGTTACCACTCAGTACGAATTCTGGCTGGACTTGCGCGGGATGACAAATCTGTCCTGCCAGAATCCGGATTCCTGGAAATCCCCATTGTGACCGTTAAAAAGGACAACGTGGAATCCTTCTGGAAAGAACTGAAAGAACTTCAGGGTAAAGGAAAAGCCGCACAGGATTCTGAAGAAACAGAGGAAGCCGAATGATTTTTCCATTCATCTGCTGAAACCCATCTCAAAAATGATCCCCTTCACCCTTTTGGATGAACGCTGAAACACCATCCTCCGACAGCCCCAGTCTGGAGGTGAAAAATCTGGTCAAACGATTCCCCGGAGCTATCGCTTTGGGAGGTGTCTCCATGACTCATCAGGAGGGTGAAGTCTTGGCGGTGATTGGAGAAAACGGCGCTGGGAAAAGCACTCTGATGAAGATCCTTGCCGGAGTGCAGGAGCCGGACGAAGGAGAGATATTTTTGCGTGGAAACAAAGTCCGCATTCCGGATCCAGCGTCAGCGACAGAACATGGGATCGCTCTGATTCACCAGGAACTCAATCTGGCGGACAACCTCGACATCGCGTCCAATATTTTCCTCGGCCGGGAACCACGAGGGAAGTTGGGCTGGATTCGACAAAGTGAAATTCGAGAAAAAGCGGCTGAGGCGCTCGAACAAGTTGGGCTGAAGGAATCCGTTCGCACACTGGTCCGGGATTTGTCGATCGGACGTCAGCAGATGGTGGAGATCGCCAAAGCGCTTTCGTTTGATGCGCGGATTATCATCATGGATGAACCGACATCCAGCCTTTCTCAGTATGAAACAGAAAATTTGTTCCAACTGATTCACACACTGCGGGAACGAGGCGTTGGAATCATTTATATTTCCCACCGACTGGGCGAGGTCAAGGAACTGGCTGACCGTGTCGTAGCATTGCGTGACGGACAGAACGCCGGAGAGATTTCCAAAGAAGAAATCAGCTCAGATCGAATGGTGCAGATGATGGTGGGGCGAGAGTTTTCTCAATTCTACCAACGGATTGAACGACCGTTAGGCGATGTGGCTTTGGAAGCCAGAGACCTGCGTACTCCGACATTTCCGCAACATGCGATCAATTTCAAAATACGAGCAGGCGAGGTTGTTGGGCTGGCTGGACTTGTCGGAGCCGGCCGCACGGAAATGCTGCGATGTCTCTTTGGGATGGAGCCTGCTACGGGAGGGGAAATCATGGTCAATGGTGAGAATGTGACTCCCAAAAACCCGATTGAAGCGATTCGCGCTGGAATTTCACTCGCCCCCGAAGACAGAAAACATCACGGGCTGATCCTTGAAATGACTGTGGGCGAGAACCTCAGCCTGCCAAGCTTGAAAAGGGATCAAAACAAAGGGTTTCTGAATCGCAAAAAAGAAAAAATTCTGATCGATCAGATGATTGACGCGATGAGTGTCAAAACTCAATCTCACCGCCAGATCATCCAATACCTTTCCGGAGGTAACCAACAGAAGGTAGTGCTTGGGAAATGGTTAGGCATGAACCCCAAGGTTTTATTGCTGGACGAACCAACGCGCGGGATTGATGTCGGCGCCAAACAGGAGATTTATAAACTGATGGAGAAACTGGCTTCTGAAGGCGTTGCGATTCTTTACGCTTCCAGCGAAATGGAAGAAATTCTGGGGATGGCCGATCGCGCGCTGGTAATGCACGAAGGTCGTCTGACGGGAGAATTGAGTCGTGATGAAATTTCTGAAGAATCGGTGATGCAGTTGGCCACGGGACAAACTCGGGAAACTTCTCAATCCACTGCTGAGTGAAGCCCGCGATTAAAATTTACTGAACATGAAAAAAATACTGGGAATTTTAGGACTGCTGATTTTCGTCTGCGTGTTCACTGCAATCAAGAGCCCCAGCTTCCTGAGCGCCTATAACATGGAGAACACCCTGCGCTGGACCTCCCTGTTCGGTGTCATCAGCATTGGGGTAGCGTTTGTGATCATTACGGGTGGAATCGATCTTTCAATTGGATCCGTCATTGGGCTGTCAGGAACCACACTGGCTTACACGCTTTCGGTGAAAGGGTGGAGTCCGTACCTGGTGATTCCAATGATCTTGATCTGCTCGATGTGCATTGGCCTGTTTCATGGTTTATTAATAACGCGACTGAAGCTGCAACCCTTTGTGGTGACGTTATGTGGACTCTTATTGTATCGAGGAATTTCCAGATATATCACCAATGACCAGTCTCAGGGATTTGGTTCAGGATTTCAGGGATTACGCCAGTTGGCGGTGGGAAAGGTAGCGATTCCGTTCGTTGAAGGTTTCATGATTCCGGTTCCATGTTTTCTATTGCTTGGGATCGCGATCGTGGCCGGGATCTTTCTGAACTCGACGATTTATGGTCGGTATCTTCTGGCATTGGGCCGCAATGAAATGGCCGCCAAATACAGTGGGATTCAGACCGAACGCATGACGCTCCTGGCCTATGTTGTTTGCTCAACACTGGCAGGTCTTGGAGGCATACTGTTTGCCCTGGATGTAAACTCTGTTCAACCCGCTGGCTTAGGAGAGTTTTATGAACTCTACGCCATTGCCGCAGCGGTTCTTGGTGGTTGCAGTCTGCGCGGTGGTGAAGGATCCATTCTTGGCGTCATTATTGGAGCCGCCGTGCTTCGAGTGTTGTACAATGCTATCAACATTCTCCGCATTCCTACGCATTTGGAATTCGCCATCATCGGATCAGTGATTCTCGCAGGTGTGATAGTGGACGAATTGGTAAAACGATACGCAGCCAGACGCAGGGCAATTCGAAGCGCGAGCCAGGAGTGAGTGAGTGATCCATCCGATCGAACCACTGATTGATTTCACCCTCTCACAGGATCAACCGACTGGTTCGTCATCGGTTGATTCAGGTTCACTTTCAGGCTCTGAGATAGTGGCTTTCTCCAGCTTTTCCATTTGCCATGCCTCCTTCAACGGACCCGGCAATCGATGATACCAGGGCAGTTGAATCAGAACCGGATTCACCCATCTTGGAAAGGGTTGATACCCGATAAACTGGGGAATGTAAAAAGTCGCTCCAATCAAACCGAAGCCAATCAATGCGATAGAAATCCTATACACGACATGGCTTCCAGCTAATCCAGCAAATCGTACTAGTTTATTCCACCAGGGCGATTCAGGAGATTTTTTCAAACCTTCCAAGCCCAACGCTTCAATAGTCTCTACCTCCCATGGGGATAAGTCTTCCAATTTGATTTTACCGGAACCGATCCCGAACAAAACCGCATCTGAATATAATTTTGCCGCCAACTTTTTGAGCCAGGCAAAGGCAGGAAAAATGATGAAAAAGAGAGCAGCAAAATGGAGATTTCTTAAAAAATTTACCGCTTCGCTTGCAGTAAGAAATTCCAGTTTTGACTTTCCGGAAGTAATCAATCCAGGAGCCGATTCCACCATCATCACCGGCGCTGCCAATAACAAATAAAGAGCCAGTAATCCCAGATAGCGCATCGGCTGAATCCAGATCAGCTTCCGAATCAATTTCCATTTATAAAATCGCTTCCACTCTCCGGACGCCGCCTGACAAGCCTGAGCCATAGGAATATGACTCCAAAACCAAATAAAAAGCCCAATCCCAATGAAACTGGTCACGGGTCCAATCGGCGCCTGTTCATATCCTTTGTTGAATGAATTGTTCCATCCCATGCGCCAGGCAAACCACATGATGCCGCCCACAGGAACCAGCAAAGTCGCTGTCGGAAACACTCCTTGCCATCCAAATCTCCAGTTCCTGAACAGGCTTTGAAACGGAGCGCGGACCCGATCCAGCCAGCTCACTTCAATCATTTGCTTTTGGGATCGTGAATACCTTGGACGCGGCCACGTTTCTGGAATAATCCAGCGTGGATCTTTTATCAGTTCATGATCTTCACGAGTCGCGAGTGGGTGAGGCAGGAACAAATGCGAATCGCGATTGGATTCTTTTGAAGACTTACCTTCGCTTGTATCTGGATCAGGTTGCAAACGTTGCTTCAGCTCACTCGCGTAGGCGCTGTTCAGAACCCAATTTCTCATGACTGTCTGTCGGGCGCGTCGCTGACTCCAGCCTACACTCAGGAATGCAGTCACTGGATTCATCCCGAACAATGCCTGCAGGCGCGGCCAAGTCGGATGATCCATTTTTTAATCTTCATGTGTTCAATTGAAGCTCAAGCAAAAACCTGTTCCAGAACCGGCCCTTCCGTGAATTCTGTTTTGATTCCCATCAACTGGCCAACAGTCGCAGCCACACTGATTTGATCCACTTCCCGATCCACCATATCTCCAGCGCGAACACCAGGACCAACCCAGAGTCCGAATATCTCATGTGCTGAAGGGCTGTTGAAATGATGCTGGTATGGCGTGGATAAGAACGGATTGCTGTCACGGCCACAATCCGGGACAATCACGAATACTGTATTGTCACGGTATTCTTCATCCTGGTCCACCCAGTTCACGATCCGCTCAATCCCTTCATCGATAATCGCAATGGCTCGAGTGTAATGGCTCTTGATCCCCCAATGGACATAATCCGGATCATTATAGTTCACCATCATCAATCTAGGACGCAGCCTTCTCAAAGCCCAGAGCGACAGTTCGGTCAACAACCGGTCCCCTCGAGGATTCACCAAACCACTTTCGCCGTAGTGTTCGCGCCATGTCTCCCAGAAGGACAGAATTTCCGGACTCTGGTTACGAAGACCTTTGGAGCGATAATCTTTGGATTCCAGTTCATTCAACTGCTTCTGTTTGGTCGCCAGTTCCTCGCCTTCCCAGCGACCAGAATTAATTTGTTCTCTCAGCAGAAATGTTTTGAACCGGTAAAGGCTCAAGACCTCCGACTGATAATTCACTCCGAATAAATGGTGGTTGCTGAAACTGTAAAACTCCTCCTGGGTGCGATCCTCACCATTGATGATCAGTGTCTGGCTTTCCGGGATCCTGAAATTTTTACGCAAATACTCAAAGAGCGTCGGAACTTTGGCTTCGAATCTCTCCTGAAGAAACGCTTGTTCCGTATCCTGATATTTATCGTACTTCCCGGTAAGGATATTCAATGTGCCTTCGCCGTGGCTGGTGTTGATATCCTCAAAATCATCAATCTTCATCTGGGGAAACAAGGTCCCACGAGGCGCCAGTTTCTTGAGAGTATAGGGGCAAAACGTATGAACCGGATCGATTGTCTCCCGACGACGCACACCGCCACCAAAACGGATGATGACCACATTGGGGCCGGAGTAATCTTTTGGAACCACCTCCTCCAAAGGGGCAGAGTTTGTTTGCTGGCCTAATGTTGAGTAACTTAGGGAAACTCCCGCTGCGCCGAGAGCCATTTCTTTCATGAAACGCCGACGAGTCTTTGATTGATAGTTGGACGCAGGAGTTGGATCATTTAAATCACTCATAACATTACTACTTGATTCGATTTCCTGAGCGCAAAGGTTACTCCAATCCAGGAAAAATATCTACCTCCAACCAGACAATGGCGCATAGACCGCCGGAAAACGCCTCTTTAAAACAATCCCAACCAGGCTGCATCCAGTGAAGACAAGACCCATCGTTAAAAAATAGACGACCATGACTACCAAACTCCCTTCTGGAAATAGTTTGAGCAACCCCTTGCAAACGATCCGCGTGTAAGGCTCATGGCTGGCATAAATAAAGAAAGTCAGCGTTTTTACCTGATCTACCCACAAAAAGTTAAGAAATCGTCCCCAGAAAATATACCCGTACCAGAGGCAATTCATGCCACTCAAAATCTGAATCTTGTATATCGGCTCGATCACATTCCCGTCATCCACTTTGATGAACGCTCCTGTGATCGAAAGCGTCACCCAGATTATCAGGCTTAAACTCAATGCTGGCTTGATTTGCAACCATTTCCTGAAATCTGGAAGAGTTCCTCGCCTTTTTCGAATCGCACACCAGGCTCCTAGCAGATAAAAGAAACTTGTCTTATTATTGACTCCTACCTCTTGAAGATTAAAAAACCAGATTGAAAAACCGGCTGCCAAAACCAGTAAAGCCACCCGACCTTTCAGTAAAAAGTAAATCACCGGACTGATCAGGCACATGATCACCAGATCACGCAAAAACCAAAG
>JAUIHU010000097.1 GCA_030432175.1 Verrucomicrobiia bacterium
CCCCCCGCATACCTCGCAACGCGCCCTATCAAACCACCTGGGATTTGTTGGCGGTTGACGGAATGAGTCGCGAATACTTCCTGGGCGAGGACCAGAATATGAACGGCATGCTGGATATTGAAGAAGACAATGGAGAACTCTCCCCACCCACCGACAACGCCAACGGCATCCTGGACTCCGGTCTTTCCCAGTGGGTCACTCACGCATCTTTTGCTTCTCAAATGAACGCTCAAGGCGAAGCCAAAATCGACATTCAATCCGCCGAACGAAGCGAACTGGAAACGCTTCCCGGCATGTCATCCGACATGGCTCAGGCTATTGTGAATCATCGCAATAATAATGAATTCCAAAGCATCGCCGACTTATTGGAGGTGCGTGAGTCCTCCAATAATCGAAACAACAATAATAACAATAATTCCCGTGGCAGAGGCGGTAATCGGGGCCGTTCTTCCAATAGAAATAATAACAACAACAATTCAGGACGGCGCGTCATCACGCAATCCCAACTGACGGAGATCGCTGATTTTATCACGGTTGGATCCGAAGCCGAACTGAGTGGTCCAATCAACATCAACGTAGCGCCACGCGAAGTTCTGCAATGCCTGCCTGGAGTCGATCAGTTAGTAGCGGACTCCATCATCCGCTATCGGCGATCGAATGGATCTTTCAAAAACATTGCTGAAATCCTGAACGTCCAGGATGTGAACCGCAATTTGTTCCAGCAAATCGCCGGACGTATCTGCGTCAAATCCGACACCTTTCGAATTTTCAGTGAGGGCAAGTATGGAACTACTGGAGCCCGCAAACGGATCGAAGTCATCGTCCGAATGGGCGAGTACGAATTTGAAACTCTATCTTACAAGGAGGATCTTTGAACTTCTTCAGGAAAAACGAACGCATCACACTCTTTGCCCAATTTACTTCTCAAACGCTGAAGGTGAGAGGTTCGGTCACATTGGACCTACCCTTAGAACGCGACACACAAGGAAACCTGACCGACGCCTGCATTGATTCTTGTTCGGAAGACATTCTGGCGAAACTTCCACCCCAGACTGTGGTCGGGAAAATTTATTGCGCCATTCCTTCCAGAGGAGTTTCACTCCGCGCCCTGCAATTACCTAAGGTCAGTCAGGAACAAATCCAGCAGCTCGTCCCCTTTCAAATTGAAAAATGCTTTCCACTTTCGGCAGACGAACTGACTTGGATCGCCTGCCCTCCTGAGGGCTCCGCAACCGAAGACGGATTGGATTTTTCCATACTGGCATTGCGTCGTCGGACATTGGACCGGTACCACAATGTCTTTGAGAAACTGAATGCTCCGGTTCGATGGAGTCTTTCCCTGCCTGGACTAACAAATGTTGAGAATCGCACGGTCGATGATGGATTTCATTTACGCATAGGGAGCCATGAGACCGAATGGGTCCGGTTTGAAAACAAGCGTCCCGTGCAATTGGGAGTGATTTCATTAGGATACCAGCAAGAGTCCAATCTAGGAACCAGCTTGGCTAAAGAACTTCAGGCATTACAAAACCTGACTCAGGAGCCACCCACGATTCATTTAACCTCTGGCGCAGCGGGAGTGGAAAAGATAAACCCGCTACTGCCAAGCATCACTCAGTCCGGTTCATTTCATTTAACAGAACTCAAGGCCTTTGATTTTCCTGAATGGTTATCTCTGCAAGAGGCGCCTGAGAAAGTTATCCACGGATTTCATTATATCACAGGTGAAGCAGGCGTTGTTAGAAGCGCCAAAAGGGAGATGTACTTGTGGAGTGGCGTGGCTTTGGGATTGTTTCTCCTTGTGCTGATCATGCCACTGGCCCGGCCTTTCCTGAAGTATTCAGGATTGGAACGCGATTATAACAACTTGCTGGAGCAAAAAGAAAATCTCCCGAACATCAAGCGTGAATTGGAATTTCTACAATTACTTGAAGCCAATCGCGCCCCATATCTGGACGCGATTCATGTGCTCTCCAGAACCTCCCCATCTGGAACTCAGATCAATCAACTCAACATGAATCGTCGAGGCAATGTTTCTTTTGAAGGAGAATCACGCGACCCGGATCATGTGGAGGAATTACGTTCCAGCCTGATTGAAAGTGGATTCTTTTATCCAGTCGTTGTTGATGAACAAACACCGGACGAGCGGGGCAGAAAAGTAACTTTCCGAATCACAGCCAAATGGAAATCCGATAGTCAGCGTAAGGCATTGCCTAAGGATTGGATGAAGGCCCCCGAATCAAGCTCCCGCAGAAGCAGTGGGCGTGGATCATGGAGAGGCAGACGTTAAGAGCATTTTGAGATTTAGAATGAAGGCATTTGCATGAATATTTCTGAAAAGGATAAACGAACGATTCGTTGGGCTTCCATCGGTATCATTATTTACCTGCTAGTGTTTTATGGTGGGTTGGGAATCAAGAAGTTAAAAACCCGCAGCGCGGATTATCAGGAGCTTTCAAAAAAAGCCGCCCAGCTGAAAGTCGATTTACAAAATTACGAAACGGAAATGATCCGGCTGCAGAAACTGAAACGCTCATTCAATTTTAATCCAAGCAGTGAATTCGAAGAAACGCTGGTCAGCGAAGTCAGCGCGGCGATTCAGGAATCAGCGAAACGGAATCGAATCAAACTTAAGTTCATCAATGAGTCCGGAGCGAGACCTTCTTCAGCTATTCGTGCTTCGATGAGAATGGAAGGCGAGGGCGCCATGACGAGCGTTATTCGATTTCTCGATGGAATGGGCCGTCTTGGATTTCCGCTATTCGTTGAGTCGGTTCAGATTGAAGGAGGCGGCAGACGTCCGGGACAACTCCAATTCAATCTCGAAGCGCTCATCCTGGATTATAACGCATTCAAAGCCTCGGAGGATGACAATGCTTAAACGACCTCAAATACTTTTGTCGTTGAAGGGGCTGAGCGGTCTGTTGGGTTTGATAGTGGTCCTTCAATGTTTCCAGTTGCTTCGCAACGACAACCCATTGAAAGACGCCCGAGTCCCCGAGCCCATTCGTTCGTCAGCAAACAACGATAAATCATCTTCAAATCAGCCGAGTGAAGATTCCATTGAACTGAAAGCCTGCCTGGCTCATCTGGAACGCAGCGGGATCCTGGGACGGACGCCCGGACCTCAACCGCTGGTATTGATCGGATTCGCAGGCAGCTCAGCCATGCTCCAGTTACCGAATGGACGAACCGTGTTATTGGCCGAAGGCGAGGAGCAGGACGGAATCAAAGTCATTACAACCGACACCAATCGAGTTCTGGTGGAACAAGACGGTCAGCCCAAGGAACTGACCCTTTTCTCCGGCATAGGCAGTGAAAGCCTGATGAAATAATTGAGATTCAAAAATTCGACAGTTTTATGAAGAAGACAAAATTGAGATTAACTCACAAGGCTCAGATCCATCCCAGGATTTGTTCCTTTTTTCTGTGCCTGGTTCTGACAGGAATGGTTGGCTGCTTCCCGGGGGGGGCTGATTCTGAAAATGAAAATCAAGAGAATGATCCCGAGCAATCTGAAAATCAGAATTCCTTTTCAGAAGGGAACTCGAATAGTGACAAAACAGATGTTGGTCCTGATGAAAATACTCCCCCGAGCGATGACTCTAACTCTGAAGATGATAACAACTCGGAAAACGAATCCGACGACAATGAATCCTCTGAAAATCGAAACTCAGAGTCAGAGAGTTCCGAGGGTGAAAATGGTGAAACCGCAGCCAACGATCAGGAGAAGGAAGAGGAAGAAGATCGTAGTTCCTGGATTCAACTGAGCTTCAAGGGAGCCAAGGTGGATATGATTGTCGAATGGCTTTCCAAGGAAACCGGGAAAAGCATTATTAAACATCCGAGAGTTCAATGTCAGCTCACCATTGTCAGCTCGAATAAAATGCCGAAACAGGAGGCGTTGCGTCTGGTCTATAATGCATTGACCCTGGAAGGGTACACCACAGTAGAAAACGCGAAGTCCATCATGATCGTGCCCAGTGGTGAAGTGGATAACATCCGCACGGAAATGATTTCCAAGGATGTCGACAATGCTCAGGAGCGGGAACGCGTGGTCAAAGTTTTTCAGTTGAACCACATCGACGCCAGCGATCTGGAAGATATCATCGAAGAAACACTCTCTTCCAACGCCAATATTGATGCGGATGATACCGTCAACAAACTGGTCGTTTCTGATTACGCTCAAAACATTCGAATGTTGGAAGAACTGGTCCAGGAAATTGACGTTCCGAACTCAACCGACTCCATCATTGAAATCATTGAGCTGAAATATGCCGACGCCGAAGAATTGGCTGAACTTCTGGAATCCGTACTGAGTGGCGGCGGATCTTCCTCAAGGTCCAGAAGTTCATACTACAGAAGCCGCAGTTCCAGGGACCGCGGAAACAATGGAGAAATTCGTCTTTGGCCAGATCAGTATTCCAATCGAATCATTGTGTCAGCGCCCGAAAGAAAAATCCGGGATGTGCGCAAAATGATCGAGACACTGGACGCCGAGAAACCTGAAGATCTAACCATTCGCGTCATTCCACTCAAGCACATGGACGCTGAGGATCTGATGGATGAGATCGGACCGCTCTATGATCGACTGAGCGCCAGTTCCTTAAAAGGAATGATTGAGCTTGCCGCTAATAGTCGGTCCAACTCACTGATCGTTCTATCGAACAAGGTGAATTTTGAAAGCATCCAGGAATTAGTAAAACGACTCGACACCGAAGACGCTCAACAGAAAGTTGTTCAGGTGTTCACGTTAGGAAATGCCGAGGCTGCAGATGTGGCACAGCAACTTCAACAGCTTTTTGAAGATTCTGGAACATCACGTTCCAGGTATTCTTACAGCTATTACAGAAATCGTGGAGGGAACGATGAAGTCACGACGACCTTTGTCGCTGATCCAAGAAGAAACGCCGTGATAGTCCAAGGATCTCCCGCTAATCTGCAAGCAGTAGAGGACATGATCGACACACTCGATCAACCCATTTCCGGAGAAAGTCTGGCTCCGAAGATTTTCACATTAAGGTATGTCAGCGCCATTGAGATTGAAACTGTGCTCAATGAACTCTTTTCAGAAGATCAGGGGCAAACCCGTAACTACTGGAACTCTTACAGCTATAATCCATTTGGATCATCCAGCTCCAGCAGTAGTGGCGCCGGTCGCATGTTTGGAAAGATCCGCATTACCAGTGAATCTTACTCCAACTCCATTATCGTCACCTCCAACTCTCAGGAAAACCTGGATGCGGTTGAGGCAATGATTAAAACCCTGGATGTGCCATCAGAAGCAGGAGAAAGCACCTTGCGTCTGACATTGAGATATTCCAAGGCAGTGGAAATCGCCAACGCGATGAACATTCTTTTTGCCAAAGCCGGATCCCCTCCAATGCGGCAGAATCAGAATAATCAGAATCAGGGCAACCAAAACAACAATAACCAGAATAACAATAACAACGATACGGACCGCAATTTTGAACTGGAGCAGGAAGCTCGCGGTGAAACGTATTTCCCATGGCTGGGCGGTCCAGCCGAAGACAATCGTGGTTTTGGTGGACAGACAACCACAACCCGACCTGTCAGTGATCTGGTAGGAAAAGTCCGAATCGTTCCAGAGCCGAGAACCAATTCTCTTTTGGTTACTTCCAGCGTTCATTTTCTGCCACAGATATTGAAGCTGCTGAATGAAATGGATCGACCGACAGCGCAAGTGCTGATCAATACAAAAGTCGTCGAAGTTTCTACAGATTTCAGAAAGAAAATCGGCACACGCTTTTCACCGGACGGGGACGCTACGTTTGATGCGGATGACAAGGATCAGTCGGTCATGATCGGATCTGAAGCCGTCTTTCGCAGAGTATTTACCGGCACGGAAGTTGGAAACAGCAACAAGAGTGGAATCGTCTCCACGAGTATGAATCTGGATGTCCTGTTACAGTTCATGCGCAAGAACAGTGACGCCAAAACGATGGCGGAACCGCAATTGAACATTGCAGACAATGAGATCGGCAAACTCTTCGTCGGATCGGAAGTCCCGTACGTCTCTGGATCCAACACCACTCCACAAGGTGGGCTTTCCAGTCAGATCGAATATAAAAATGTCGGAATCATTCTGGAGGTTACACCGAAGATCAACAGTTCGGAGGAGGTCTCCCTTAGCATCCGTCTTGAAGCTTCCTCAATCCGGGCAGGAGAAACGATCCAGGGCAGCCCGATCTTTGACACCCGCGAATTTCGCACTGATCTGGTGGTCGACAACGGTCAGACATTAATCCTGGGAGGAATCATTCAGAATGAAGAAACAGAAGTGATCCGCAAAGTACCAATACTGGGAGACATTCCAGGACTGGGCTACCTTTTCAAAAAGAAGGATGATGTCAAGCGGGACGTTGAGTTAATGGTTTTCCTGCAGCCAACCATCACTCGCAGTCCAGAAGAGGTGCAAAAGCTGATGGAATCTATCGACAGCAAGACTCCGAAAATTCGTCAATATAATGAAGAATTGAACGCTGAATCAGCGAAAATCGAGGAAGAAGCTGAGTAACGAGTTTCAATTTAGTTCTACAAATTCCATATCCATCCGGTTTTATGCCACTCTGTTGAGAGCCAATTGCTTACATCAACAGAGCGCTGAAACCGGATTTTTTATGGGCATATTCCGCTATGAAAGTTTGAATCCCCCTCTTCCCTTCCACGTCCATCATATATCTCACTTATCGAACGGTATACCTGGCGACTGCCCGAGTTAATAACAGACCGCAACGACGTTTACTTTTTTTCAAATTTATTGAAAGGAAATCCAGTTTTTTACTTAGTAAATCGTGGAATCGTAAAATTTTTTAAAACAGTATATTTAATAGGAGAAATCTATGCGTTCTATAAACATTGGTTATGGATCATTTTTATTCCTGGCAACAAGTTTCTGTTTAGCAGGAAGCCCAACAATCGAAAACACTTCCTCAACTTCGCATTGCCAACTTGATGTGCGAGGTTTTTTCGGACTCGGCGGAAACGATCAGGAAACGGAAGCTGACAACAAAAATAATCCTGACACTTCTATCTTCTCGGCCAATCCTCAAAAAGTTGGAAAGGAACCTGAAGAATTATCAGAATATGGAAAACAATTTGAACCTGGATCCAAGGCAGCCAAGCTTTTCGAGGCAATGCCTCCAGGTGGATTCTCAAAAATATCGTTCTGTGTAGAACAGATCGCCCTGCGAACTCACGCTTTAAAAATGATTGCCGCAAGACAAGACGACATGGTGAATCAATTGATGAAGAACGACAAAGATATTTTGTTTATCGGGACAGCAGCAAAAAACTTCGACTCATTAAATCAGGCATTAACCCATTACCATGCGACAAACAACAAAACCAACTCCACAACACTTCAGCTCATTTATACAGACGTGATGGTGGCTAAGCATTTTGTGGAGGAAATTGTTTTCTACGGAGAATTTTTAATTGCAACCATTCCGAATATTTTACAACTGGAACTGGACGAATTCAACCGAGGAATCAAGGGATTCAATCGCGACTTGAACCAATTAATGCAATCTCCATTAGATCTATTCAATGGCAATTTCAAAGAATCATTTAAAAAGATAAAAGATAATATTCTTGAAATATTCAAAAGCAAAAAGAAAAAGTTCAAGGAGAATCTTGAAAGCATCCTGGAAAACACAAAAACAATACTTGAGAACACAGCCGAGACAAGCGTCTCTGTTACCAAGTTGCTGGATACCTTTCTAAAAAACTTCAAGTATCATGTTCTAGAATTAGATGCTCAACAGGTTCAGAAAGAAGCCACAAAGATCCTGAGCGGCTTAGTCTCAAAATCAAAAAAATAAATAGCTTTAACACTCTGCTAAACTGGGTGAACACAAACTAACAAAAATCGAACCTTCAGGCTAAAATTGTTCACTCGATCCGTCAACCTGCTGTTATCAGCAGGTTTTTGTCATACCCACTCACCACAATTCCACACGAATCTCAGCCCAAAATTTGCGTCCACATAATTTTCCGGTAAGATTGATTCTGTTAAATAGTACGTATGCGTGTTATTGGGAGTATTCCAGTAAGTGGCTGAGTCATTCAGATTTATCTGCAAAGAATTTTGAATCTACGGAAAACAGCGGATCTCTAATGTTTAGAAACAAGCCAAAACATTATCAATTCAATAATCTTAGGGGATGGACCTCGGTCAGGTCCATCCATGTGAGACCCATTTCGTTATTGTCAGCCGGAGTTCTCTCGCTGGTCGCTGTTCTAACCGTCAATCTCTTCACTGGCTGCAGTCCCCAGCATCATCGGGACGCTACAGACCGCCGCGCTTACCAAGTCATTGCCGAGAAACAAAATGAGGCGCTCGGCAAAACCAACAATTTCGAAGTCCGAACCGCAGAGGATCAACTTAGACAAAAACTACTCCGCTCACAAGACCTGCCCACTTCCGGTCAAGCGTCTCTCGGATCCAGATTTTTAGAGCCAATCAAAAAATGGCCGAAAGATGATTATCTGGATTCTGAAACTGAACTCACGACGACGAATCTTTTGCAGGATTTGGAAATGAATCCTGATCCAGACGCCATCGTGTTCACCCTTCAGGATGCGCTGGCAGTGGCTGCCGAAAACAGTCGTGATTATCAAAGCAATAAGGAGCAAGTTTTTCGAGACGCATTGGCTTTGGATCTGGAAAGAGATGAATTCCGATCCACTTTTTCCGGAGCGCTGAGTGGATCCTACACCCAGGACCGGTCTACGCAAATAAACGGGGATGATCCAAATGAAACCATTGGTGGATCTACTTCTATTGGAGTCCTGCAGCGGTTCAAGAATGGAGCGCAGGTCAGTCTGCAACTTGGATTTGAAACCATTCGACTTTTGGAGCCCAACGCTTTCACTTCGGACAGTGTATTTGGCGACGCATCCGTCAGTATTCCACTCATGCGCGGATCAGGTCGTCAGATTGTCATGGAACCGCTCACACAAGCCGAACGGAACATGATTTATTCGATCTACCAGTTTGAACGCTTCAAACGTTCGTTCGCTGTAGAAATCGCGGCCAGTTACCTGTCTGTTCTCCAACGTCAAAACCAGGTGCAAAACGCCGCTGAGAACTATCGGGGTTTGATCACATCTTCCAGACGAGCAAGAAGATTGCTGGATGCCGGGCGGTTGCCAGCCACTCAGGTGGATCAGGCCATTCAGGATGAACTCAGCGCCAGAAACCGTTGGGTCAGCGCTCGACAGGAAGCCGACAGATCCATGGACTCATTCAAGATTCAACTAGGATTGCCGACCGACGCGATGATTCAGCTGAATCCAGGTGAGTTTGATAATCTCTCGAAATCAGTGGCCTATTTGATTGAAGACGCCGACTCTGTGGAATACGGAGAAGACGTTCCGTCCGCAGATGCTCCAGTTGATTTGGAAGAGCCTTCAGATGAACACGCTGGAAGATTCGAGATTCCGACCGATAAAGCTGTGCTGCTGGCGTTGGAAAATCGCCTGGATCTGCGAGTTGCTCTTGGACGTGTGTACGATGCGCAGCGAAAGATCGTTGTCGCAGCAGACGGCCTGCGAGCGGAGTTGACCTTCTTTGGAAGCGCCGGATTGAGAGGAAACTCGTTATCCGATCTGGATCCTGACAACGGACGTTATGAGGCGCTGCTGAATCTCGACCTGCCTTTGGAAAGAACACGTGAGCAAGTCACATATCGTTCTCAATACTTAAATCTGGAACAGGCGGTTCGCGGACTGCAGGACCTTGAAGATCGCATCAAATTTGAAATCGCCAACCAACTACGATCCTTGCTCGAAGCACGAGAATCACTGCGTATTCAGGCTCTTTCCGTCTCGCTGGCACAACGCCGGGTGAAAGGCGCGAATCTCAACCTCCAGGCAGGGCGGATCCAGATCCGTGACCTCTTGGAAGCTCAGGAAGATTTGCTTTCAGCTCAAAACTCTTTTACTGCGGCTAAAGTGAATCTCCGGGTTGCGTAACTGGAACTCCAACGCGATTTGGGTTTATTGGAAATCAACGAGCAGGGAATGTGGAAAGAATTTCAACCGGAAACGATATGACATGAGTTTGAATAAAAAAGAATCCAATGCTAAATCAACTTACGGCCAGCGCTTGGCCGGCAGTTCAAAAACGATATGGATAGCCGGTGTGTTTGTGGTAATCATGCTCTGGCTCATCTGGGGGCCAGACTCTAGTGAGGAAGGTCCAGCGCTCTCCGAAATGCCAACAACTGTCGTCAAGCAGGGACCGCTCAGGATTGATGTCACGGAAACTGGAACGATCCGTCCAAGAAAACAAATTGTATTGAAGAACGAAACCGACCGAGACGCTACTATTGTCTTTGTCGTCAAGGAAGGGGCGATCGTGAAGGAGGGAGATTTGCTTGTGGAACTCGACTCTACTGATATTCAGAACCAACTCATCGAAAGACGTCTTGCGGTGATGAACGATGAGGCAGACCTGGTCGCGGCACAACAAAGTCTCAAGGTTGCTGAAAACGAAAACACAGCCAGCATTGAGCAGGCTGAATTGACTCTCAAGTTTGCCAAACAGGATTTGCAAAAATATAAGGACGGAGAATTTCCTAAACTCAAAAAAGAGGCGGAGGCTCAGTTAAAACTGGCTGAGGC
>JAUIHU010000098.1 GCA_030432175.1 Verrucomicrobiia bacterium
ATCCGGTGTGCTCATTCTGATCTACGGTCTCAGCTTCAAGCCGCATTCCGATCTCTTGCCGCGGCAATGGCGGCCTCATCTGATCCGGGGGATGCTGGCCTGTTGTGCCATGACCTTGAGCTACATCGCATTCGCCCGCCTGCCGGTCACGCAGGCACAGACCCTGATGTACCTCGCGCCCTTGATCGTTATCCCGATTGCAATGATGCGCCTGAAAGAGCGGTTGAACGCACGGCTGGTACTCGGGCTCGCCTTCGGCTTTGCGGGCGTTCTGATGATCCTGGGGTTTTCCTTCGAGGCCGGGCCCAATGCGCTGTGGGGCGCTTTTGCAGGCATTGCGGCTGCGGTCTTTGTGGCCCTCATTCAGGTCAACATCCGCGCCATGTCTACAACGGAATCGGCGATTTCGATTTCGTTGCGAGTCGCTTCGATTTCCTCTCGAAGCTTCCGGACCGAATCCAGCGAACTCTTTTCCGATTCCCATTGTGACTTAAGAGAACTACGGTCGTCTTTCAGGTTGGCCAGATCTTTCTCAAGATCAGCAAGACGTTCTTTTGATGAAGCATCCTTTTCTTTCCTGAGCGCTTCTCTTTCGATTTCGAGCTGCATGATTCGGCGTTCCAGAGATTCCAATTCCTCTGGCATACTCTCCATCTCAGTCTTCAACTTCGCAGAGGCTTCATCAATCAAATCAATGGCCTTATCAGGAAGAAATCGGTCAGAAATATAGCGATCTGACAGAGTTGCGGCAGCAACGAGCGCCGCGTCCTGGATTCTGGCTCCGTGGTGAACCTCATATCGTTCGCGTAAACCACGAAGAATGGAAACCGTATCCTCAACCGTAGGTTCCTGAACCATGACGGGTTGGAATCGTCTCTCCAGCGCAGGATCTTTCTCAATGTTTTTCCGGAACTCATCCAGAGTCGTGGCTCCGATACAATGCAACTCTCCTCTCGCCAGCATGGGCTTCAACATATTCCCGGCATCCATGGAACCCTCAGCTTTTCCGGCTCCCACGATCGTGTGAATTTCATCAATGAACAAAATGATTTGACCCTCGGATTTTGTCACTTCCTGCAAAGTCGCCTTCAAGCGTTCCTCGAATTCACCCCGGTACTTGGCTCCTGCAATCAACGCTCCCATGTCCAGAGACACCACCCGTTTGTTCTTCAAACTTTCTGGCACGTCACCAGCAACAATCCGACGAGCCAAGCCTTCAACAATCGCTGTTTTCCCGACCCCAGGTTCGCCGATCAGAACCGGGTTATTCTTGGTTCGTCGTGAAAGTACCTGAATAGCTCTGCGAATCTCAGTGTCACGTCCAATGACCGGATCCAGCTTGTTCTGTCTCGCCAACTGTGTGAGATCGCGTCCATATTTTTCTAGGGACTCATAAGTTGCTTCTGGATTGGAGCTGGTCACGCGTTGATTTCCGCGAGCTTCTTTCAAAGCTGAGATCAATTTTTCTTTGGTCCACTGGGCAGTCTCCAAAGCTCGGCCAACACCGGTGTCTTTCTTTTCATCAAAGAGCGCCAGAGCTAAATGTTCGACGCTCAAGTAGTCATCATTGAGCTTCTTGGCTTCCTTGCCTGCTCTTGAAATGACCTGATTGAACCTCTGAGTAACATAGATCGAACCAGGTTCTCCTCCTGGCCCTGTGACCTTGGGAGCTTTCGCGATTTCACGCTCCAAAATACCTAACGCCAAATCCACAGCGATGCCGGATCTCCTGGCGAGTCGCGGGATTAGTCCATCCTCCTGGATCAGCAGCGCTTTCAGCAAATGCTCGGCATCAACATTCTGCTGCTGTGCTTCGATAGTGATTTGTTGAGCAGACTGAACTGCTTCCCTGGCCTTTTCTGTGAATTGATTCAGATCCATAACCGTGATTCCTTTCTTGTTTATTCAGTTTTCAGGCAATTCCAACTGGTAATCCATCTATCTCCAGCCTGCCTGCTTTGCTCAGTTCAAATCACGGACCTTCATTGAGGACTTGTCCGATTTCCAAGACATTTACTTTCATCGACTTCGAAATCTCAGATCCTGTGAGACAATTTATTGAAAAATTAATCAACACTTTCAGCGCCAACCAGTATTTGGATGTTTATCTTGATAATTCGCCGATAATTCGGATATTTTGTCTAAAAATAATTCTAATTAGGTTATTGGAAGAGAC
The DNA here is from genome assembly GCA_030432175.1 of Verrucomicrobiia bacterium. Lineage (GTDB taxonomy): Bacteria > Verrucomicrobiota > Verrucomicrobiia > Limisphaerales > JAUIHU01 > JAUIHU01. The sequence goes on from JAUIHU010000098.1 coordinate 2,177, forward strand.
AAAAAGACCCATTAACTGCCCTGGGTAAAAGAGTCATAATTACTCTACATGAGCCTGCGTCTTACTCATCTATTGGCTGAAATAAGTTGGGCGAATGGTTTGATTGTGGATGGACATAGGATACACCCTTTTTGCCTGATATTAATATGAATTGCGAAAGTCGAGATGATTTCATTAGGATCAGCTCATGAAAACCCAAAACATGAAGCATTTAACAGGGAGTATTCTGACCGCATTTTTGGCAGCCGGGATTGTCGGGTGTGGTCCATCCGGGAGTGGTGAATCCGAGACGGATGGTGGTGGAGAAGATGCGCTGACGATTGCTGTGATTCCCAAAGGCACCAGTCATGAATTCTGGAAATCAATTCATGCTGGCGCCATTAAAGCGCAGCGGGAATTGAAAGAAAAAGGAGTGGATGTTGAGATTATATGGAAGGGGCCTCTCCGTGAGAATGATCGCGAGCAGCAAATTCAGATTGTAGAGAATTTTATTGGGCGAGGAGTGGACGGAATCGCCCTTGCCCCATTGGATTTTGATGCGTTAGTGGCTCCAGTTGAAACGGCTATGGATGCGGATATTCCCGTAGTGATTATCGACTCGGCATTAAACACAGAAAAAATTGTCAGTTATATTTCAACAGACAATTATAAAGGAGGGGAGACCGGAGCGGATCGATTGGCTGAGTTGATGGGGGGGCAAGGAAAAGCAATCCTGCTGCGTTACATGGTGGGATCCGCCAGTACCGAGCGGAGAGAAGAAGGTTTTCTGAAAGCTATGCAAGAAAAGTATCCGGAGATCGAACTGATCTCAACAGATCAACATGCAGGTGAATCTCGTGAAACTGCTTATCAGGCTGCTCAAAATCTGCTGAATCGTTTTGGGGATGAAGTGAATGGAGTTTTTGCTCCCTGCGAACCCGTCACCGTTGGGTTTACTTTGGCGTTGCAGGATCTCGAAAAAGCAGATGGACAGGTGAAGCTGGTAGGATTTGACACTAGCGTGAAATCAGTTGAGGCATTGCGTGAAGGAGATGTGCAAGGACTTGTGGTGCAAGATCCTCTGCAAATGGGATATGAAGGAGTTCTAAGAGTCGTGGACCAAATCCAAGGCAAAGAAGTTCCAGAGCGCATCGACACAGGCGTTTACATGGTTACCCAGGAAAATATGGAAGAACCTGAAATGAATCGACTGGTGGAACCACCTCTGACTGAGTATTTGAGCGAATGATTTTGTTTATTTGTTCATTTTGTCTTTCTGGAATCCTTGGCTAGAAAAATGAGTCGGGATTCCGTTTGGGTCCGCTAGAACGGGCTGGTTGAGGTGTCAATTCGAGTTCCTTTTCTACACTACAACTGTCTCCAGAATTATGTATGGCTATTTCCATTCAACCGCGAATTTTGAAACAAGTGAAATTTTTCTTATTTTTTAGTTGCGATTAATATTATCTCAATCTAAGTTCGCGAAAGATTGTTCATTTCTTAAGGATTCATTTTTACGCGTGGATGCGTAAATTTCCTGAAACTAACCGGGTAAACAGCCACTGAAATTCAGTGATTATTTAATCCCATAAACATCGAAATATAGTTATTGGTAAGCTCTTTAGGGATTAATTGAGCAGCCATTCAACGTACTTTTATAATTCCATGGGTCGTCATTCTTCTAGTCGATCAACGCAAACTTATCCGGATAACGGTTCCGGGTATCTTGAAATTTCAGACAAGGGCTTCGGGTTTCTTCGGTCCCCTGAAAATCATTTCCAACCTAAGCCCACAGATATTTTCGTTACGCCGGATACAATTCGGAAGAATTTTCTTCGTGAGGGTGTGCATGTGGAGGGATCTCTCCAGCCTCCTCACCGTGGAAGTTCGCCGCAATTGAAAGAGGTTAAAACGGTGAATGACATGCCGTTTGCCGATTATACCAAGGCTCTTAGATTTGAGAATCTAACCACGATTGATCCGCACGAAAAATTTCAGTTGGAAACGCAGCCGGATGTGCTTGAGACTCGGATCATTGACCTCATTACACCTATTGGGAAGGGGACTCGGGGACTGATTGTTGCGCCTCCAAGAACCGGTAAAACAACCATTCTCAAGCAAATCGCCAACGCAATTACTACGAACCATAAAGACGTTCATGTTATTGTTTTGCTGATTGACGAACGTCCGGAAGAGGTGACTGACTTTACCCGCTCAGTGGATGCTGAGGTTGTAGCCTCCTCCAATGATATGGATCTCGAAACGCATGTCCGGTTGTCCAGGTTCACCATTGAGCGCTGTCGTCGGATGGTTGAGAGTGGCAAGGATGTTTTCGTATTGATGGATTCCCTGACACGGGTTGCACGAGCATACAACAGTGTGCACGGCGGCAGCGGCCGAACGATGACCGGTGGTGTCGATGCCCGCGCTTTGGAGATTCCTCGTAAAATGTTTGCCGCCGCTCGAAAAATTGAGGAAGGAGGATCACTTACGATTCTTGCAACTGCTTTGGTGGATACTGGATCCAGGATGGATGAACTGATTTTTCAGGAATTCAAAGGAACTGGGAACATGGAGTTGATTTTGGATCGCAAGTTGGCTGAGCGTCGAATCTTTCCAGCTATTGACATTCCCAAAAGTGGCACTCGTAAGGAAGAAAAACTCTTCGGGTCCGACTACATTGAATCCATCCATAAACTTCGCCGCATGATGGTGGATTTGAATCCGATAGACGCAATGGAAACTTTGAGATCAGCTCTCAAAAAATACAAAACCAACGAGGAGCTGCTGTCCAAGATTGTTTAAGCTTGCAGTGGATTCATTGATTCTCAATCTTCAGAATCAAATCATTTAAAAAGTACTAGCCCTCCACCAGGCGCAGGTGGAGGGTTATTTTATAACTACTTTTCAGGATCCTGCGGTTTAAGATAGAAAAGGCCGTTTGGATAAACGAAACTGCGGATCAGTCATCAGGCTAATTGAATCTTGGGAACAGGAATAATATATTGACCACCCTGGAGTTGGTAATTTTGCTGTTGTCGCATGATTTCTTCAGCAAAATTCCAGGTCAGTAGCAGGAGATAATCTGGAGGATTGGTTTTAAGATGTGAAGTGGGATAGATGGGCAGGTGGATTCCCGGGCTGAACTTGCCGTGTTTGTAGCTGCTCCGATCGACGATGTACTCAATACATTCAGCTGCACTTCCCAGACTGTTCAGTAACGTACTTCCTTTGGCAGAGGCTCCATAAGCGGCAATGCGTTTGCCAGACCGCTTTAATTGAGTTAATAAATTTCTAAGCTCTAGTTGAAGTTCATTTACTCGGTTTTGAAATGACAGGTAAAACTGATCATCAGAAACTCCAGCCAACTTTTCATTTTCAAATAATTGTTCAAGGCGAGGACTGGCGGAGTGTGCGCTTGAAGAATGCGTGACGGTTAATCTGAGAGAGCCACCATGAATTGCTAAATTTTCAGCATCCACCATCTTTAATCCATGTCGCTCGAATACCGGTTTAAGGGCTGTTAATGAAAAGTAAAAGACATGCTCATGATAGATCGTATCAAATTCGTTATTCTCAAGAAAATCCATGGCATAAGGAAATTCCAGGACGACTTTTCCCTCTGGATGCAGCAGTGTTGCTAAGCCAGAGACAAAGTCATTGATGTCCGGAGCATGAGCGAAGACATTTGCGCCCAGAATTAAATTGGCCGGTCCATGCTTTCTCAGAACATTTTCAGCTGTCTCTCTTCCGAAAAAATCCACTTGAGTAGGAATGCCCTTCGACTGAGCCACGGAAGCAATATTGGCTGCCGGTTCTATTCCGAGGCATTTGATCCCAGCCGATACAAAATTTTTGAGCATGTAACCATCATTGCTCGCTACTTCCACCACGAACTGTTTGGGGCGCTTCAGCTCCATTTGCTGAATGTAGATCTCAGCCGCTTTCCGGCTGTGTTCCAGCATCGTATCTGAAAACGATGAAAAATAGACGTAGTCAGAAAAAAGACTGACTGGTGGAACGATCGCCCCAATTTGAATTAACCGACAGCTCTGGCAAACATAGAGCTGAAGCGGAAATTTGGGTTCGGACAGGATTTGATCCCTGGATGTTAACAGATTGTTTGCCAGCGGGTGATCCCCTAGATCCAATGTCAACAATCCTTGAGTCGACGCGCAGGACCTGCAAAGAAAGTTTTCCTGGGCGGGAGATGTGCTATTGGAGTCGGTGTTTTCTTTCAATTGTGATGTCATCAGACGGGTGTTTCCAACCGGTTTCTGACAGTTTTAATCAGATTTTCGGGTGTGTATGGTTTGGCCAGAAAGTTCAATCCTTCCTCAAGCGTCAGTCCTTCTATAGCTGTTTCAGCGGTAAATCCACTCGCAAAAATCACTTTCAAGTCAGGCTTTTCCTGTATGAGTTTATCAGCCAGTTCACGACCGCTGAGTCCGGTTGGCATGACTATGTCGGTCAGGAGAAGATCTATTTCCTCCGATTTTTCTTTCCAGATTTCCAAGGCTTCTTCACTTGAGGTTGCCGGAAGCAGTTTATAGCCGTATTCACGTAGAATATCCTGCGCCAGTTCCAAAAGAATGAATTCATCTTCCAGGATCAAGATGGTTTCTGATCCGGCCAGCGAGACTGAGCTGGTGGATTCTTCAGCAGCGCTGGTTTCCAATGTGTTGGAACTAGCCGGCAATAATACTGAGAAGGTCGTTCCTTTGCCGATTTCACTGTCCACCTCAATCCAGCCCTGATGCTGTTTGACGATCCCATATACCGTGGATAAGCCCAATCCTGTTCCTTTGCCGGGCCCTTTTGTTGTAAAGAATGGTTCAAAAATCTTCCTTTGAGTCTCCTGGCTCATTCCACAACCAGTATCCGTCACTCTGAGGCAAACGTATGAACCTGCTTTGGCATCTGGATTTCTGGAAGCATGTTCCCCGTCCACTTCAAACATCTCCGTTCGGATCTTTAAACTGCCACCACCATCCATGGCGTCCCGAGCGTTGACTGTAAGGTTGAGAAGGATTTGCTCTATCATTCCTGTGTCACCCTCAACGCAGGCCAGCTGATCGGCGTACGCAAAATCTATCTCAATACTGAATCCAAACACGACCCGCTTCAGCATTTTGCTCAGTTTCACGATAACATCGTTCAGATCCAGGGTCTTGGGTCGCATTTCCTGCTTGCGACTAAACGCCAGTAATTGGCGCGTCAGCTCCGTGGCTCGGGTGGCGGCATCTGCAATTTGCTGGACTGGATCTGACAATTCCGGACTCAACTGTTTTTTTGCAATCAGCATGCCGGTGTGTCCATGAATGATTGTCAGAATGTTATTAAAATCGTGAGCCACTCCCGCAGCGAGTTGCCCAACGGATTCCATTTTCTGGGATTGCCTGAGTTGTTCCGAAAGACTTAATCGCTCGGTAACGTCTTCGAACATGAAGAGATCCCCCAGATAATCACTGGTATCAATTTCACGCACCTCGGAAGTCATACAGCGGATTGTGCGGCCATCATTGAGTAAAGCCTCAGTCTCGCGGTATAGGAACTGGCCTCGATTCTCGCTGGACTCTACCTTAGGCCATTGGTGTTCATCTTTTAGAAATCCTTTACATCTTTGCAGAGCATCTGAATGTTTCAGTTCTCCTCGGTACATTTTTCCAGCCAGGTGCTCCATTCGCCAGATCTCACAAAACCTGTGGTTGAAGTACAAAATCTGTCCCGTCTCACGATGAGCGACATAAAAAGCGACAGGCGCCGTGTCATTCATCGTTTCCAGAAGTGTCTCTCTTGCTTCGCTTTCGGATTGTTGGTGAACGCGTTCCAAAGCAGTTTTAATGATCAGACCCAGATTTGAAATAATCATCATTTCGGCCTGAGACCAGTCGGCCAGAGCCGTTGTCTGAGTCGCTTTGGATAGTTCAATAAAAGCTACGACTTGTCCGTGCTGGTATATCGGAGCGTAGAGGGATGAAGCGGTTGCTCTGGATTTCAGATACTGCTGGTCAGCAATGGCTTCTACAGGCAAGTCATCTACGTTCAATATAGTGAAACGCTCCCCTTTCAGCATTTTGCCTGAAAGCCAGGGAACCTGTTTAAAAGGAATAACTACATTTTGTTTATAAGTAGCTGCTTCCCCTTGATGTTTTTCAATAGATCTGATCAACCGTTCCTGACTCTCAATTATTTGAAATAAAGTGAAGCGATCGAACTGACAAGGTTTCAAAATGCTATCCAGTGACGATTCCACCAGTTCATGAATCCCCGAATCTTCGCATTGAATGAGATTCCTGGAAATTTCCTGAAACAGTTCCTGCAGCTTTTCGCGTCTTTCTTGCGATTTCCTGGATGACTTCGAAGATTCCGTTCCGCTGGTTCTGGCGAGGTTCTGGATCAAACTAAGCTTCCCACCCGCAATCAATGGATGAGACCAGATTTCAAGGCGAATCCGTTTTTGGTCTTTTGTCAGAATGTTCAGTTCATGGGATACCATTCCTTTCTTTTCCATCAACTGATTCGGCAATGACTGCACACGGTTTTTATGTTCAGGAGCAGCCCACCGGCTGATATCCATGCGAACAAATTCCTCGGACCGAAATCCAGTTAGATCCAGCACCGCCTGATTGCAGGATACCAATTTACCGCTGGGTTCGTAGGAGAAGAACAGATCCTGACTACGTTCCAGTAAGTCCTGGATCGCTTTCCCTGTATCCGCTTCTGATTTTTTCAGCATCCCCTTCAGGATGTAAATCCATGAAAGCGCCAGGATAATGGTAAGTACCAACGGGATTGAGTTTTCCTGGAAAGAGTTCTGAAGCCATTCCATAGGATTTATTAATGAAGACGTTTTGGTGTATCATTTCGATTCGGTCATCGAAATAAAAGATTAAATTTAATGGTCTTGGGAAATCTGATCACAGCTGAGTTGGTTTGGGATTTAAGGATACTAAATTAAAAATCTTCGAAAAGAGCTTCCACGCCTGATTCCCTGGATGATGGTTGCGAAGGTTGGGGTGGGAAAAGCAGATTACGAATATATTCCAAACCTTCTTCAACTGAGGTGACTGATTTGGGAAGGGCTGCGCCACAGGCATTAGGATGGCCTCCACCACCCAGTTTCTCAGCAAACGGTAAAGCTTCTCCATTGCGACTTCTGAAACTCGTGATGACCAGTCGAGAAGATTTCTTTTTCATCGTCATCAGGGTTTTGAAGGGTGTGGCTTGCTGAGTTAACAGCTGATGAAGTATTCGATTTGGGTTGCCGACAGGAATATCAACCAATCCCAGTTCGGGAACAACTTTCTGAACTGAACGCAATGTGTACTCATAGCCCATTGGGTCCTCCACTTTCCTCTTTGTCCTGACGACTTCCAGCAGAGGATGATTCAAAATCTTCTCAGGTTCACCGTCAACGAGCTTGTACAGATTCCAGAAATGGTAGGTTTTGACCAGCGCTGCGTAATCGGTGGAATCTTCAAAATTAGGTTCATCGTCCAGGAATAGATCACTGACATTGTTATGGTGAACCAGTTCATCCAGCTCCGGGCTGCCAAGTCCATATTCCTTGAGTAATTCATAACAAAGGAGCCCGGCGGATTTCTTCATATCGAAGATCCAGGTTGCTTTCTGTCGTTGATGCTGAGTGGCGTGGTGGTCAATCACGAGCCAGTTTTCCTGATCAACCCGTTCATCCAGGCTCAAATCACAAACCCAGGCAACCGATTCTTTCATTTCGCGGTTGTACCATGCGTCGTGATGGTATGCCTCCAGTCTCGGAGCTTCCCCGAACAAGTGAATGGCCAGTTTTCGTAGCAATAAACCGGAAAGAAGTCCGTCCAAATCGCTCTCATGTGTCAAAATCACTTCCGGTTGTTTCAAATCAGCCATGAAGCTGAATTTATCGAAAATCAAAATTTAAAGCTAGTTTCAACTCTCAAGGTTCTCTTTTTCTTATCGCCCACCTTTCATAGCTTTGATGAATTCAAGGATTGCTAATTAAGGGTTGGTTTGGAAGATTGCTCCCATATGTGGAGATTTAGATTATTTGGCTTTCCGGTTACAGTCGTTCCATGGTTCTGGCTGACGGCGGCTTTTTTGGGCGGAGGAATCTCGGCTCAGACTTTCCAGGACCTGTTCGATGTAGCCTTGGTTGTTGGAGTCATTTTTATATCCATTCTGATACATGAACTTGGACACGCAGCCATGGGAAGAAAATTTGGTGATTATCCCGAGATTCAACTGCACGCAATGGGTGGCGCAACCTACTTGAGAAGTAGTTACTTCAGTCGAATGCAGAATATTCTGGTTACTGCTGCAGGTCCTCTGGCTGGGTTCGCTCTGGCTCTATTCTGCTGGGCGATTTTGGCAGTTTGGGGCGATGCGCTGGATGGTACACAAATTGGCTATGTTGTCACGGTAGGCTTATTTATAAACATCGTCTGGACCATTTTTAATCTTTTCCCGGTTCTGCCA
>JAUIHU010000099.1 GCA_030432175.1 Verrucomicrobiia bacterium
ATCCAGCCAGACATAAGTATTCCTTAAAATACTATGTGCGAATGGCAAAAGAGCTGGAAAAGATGGGCGCTCACATTCTGGGCGTCAAGGACATGGCCGGCCTGCTGCATCCATGGGCCGCAGAAAAACTGATTTCCACTTTGAAACAAGAAGTCGGAATTCCTGTGCATTTTCACACCCATGATTCCAGTGGTATTGCGGGAGGCTCCATCGTCAAAGCAGCGGATGCCGGCGTGGATATTGTAGATCTGGCAGTCTCCTCAATGTCGGGACTTACTTCCCAACCCAACCTGAACTCCATCGCCCATGCGATGAGGAACACGCCTCGGGACACCGAATTGGATGTGGAGTTCTGGAATGAAATGTCCCTCTACTGGGAGGCTGTGCGGCAGTATTATGGTCCGTTCGACACCAGTCCGAAATTCGGCAGCGCAGAGGTCTACGCTCACGAAATGCCGGGCGGACAATACACCAACCTTCGAGAACAGGCTTCCTCACTTGGACTCGGCAAGCGCTGGCCTGAAGTGGTTCGTTATTATCGCGAAGTGAATCAGCTTTTTGGAGATATCGTGAAAGTCACTCCCAGCAGTAAAGTCGTAGGCGATTTAGCAATTTTCCTCCTGACTCGCGGAATCGAACCCAAGGATGTGGTAAATCTGGAACCTGGCTCCTCATTTCCAGCGTCTGTTGTGGATATGCTGTCCGGAGGTTTAGGCCAACCGGAAGGCGGATTCCCGGAGGATGTTCAACGAGTCGTCCTGGGGGATCAAAAACCGCTCACTGACCGCCCCGGTGCGCATGCGAAACCTTTGGATCTCGAACAGGTGAGGAAAGAAATTTCAGATAAACTGGGAAGAACCTGCAGTGAAGACGATCTTTACAATCACCTGATGTATCCGGACGTCTTCCAGCAATTCCAGGATTTCCACAAGAATGGAGCCGATGTGAGTCGACTTCCAACGACAGCCTTCTTTTATGGTCTGGAACTGGGTGAAGAAATCAGTGTTTCGATTGAAGAGGGTAAAACGTTATTCATTAAACTCCTGGATGTGCGAGATCCGGATGAAGAAGGGTTCCGGGTTATCACTTTTGAATTAAACGGACGCGCCCGAGAGACGTTGATCAAAGATAAATCGGTTCAGTCCAATGTTGTTGCCAGAGCCAAGGCTGACGCGGGAGATGAAAAACAAATAGGAGCGCCAATACCGGGTATGCTTTGCCATCTGAGCGTCAGCGTTGGGCAGAAGGTGAATAAGGGAGACAAACTGCTGGCTTTAGAAGCAATGAAAATGCAAACCACAGTTTATGCGCCCGTGGATGGAGTTGTGGATGAGATCCATGCTCAAATGGGAGATTCCGTGGAGAGCAAAGATTTGTTGGTCAAACTTCGATAACTCCCAACAAAATGTTCTCCGACTGAGCAATGATTTGAGAATCATGAGAAAAACTTATTCAAAATCCATCGTATTGAAGTGGCTAAGAGTTGAGGTCCTTTTCTGGTGCTCGATCGTTTTACTGACCAGCTTCAGCTCCCGGGCCGAAGACGAACCTATTCAACCCAACATTCTGCTGATCATCGCCGATGACTTGGGGTGGACCGACCTTTCCTCTGATCGAGCCACTTCAGGTAATGGATCAGATTACTATCTCACCCCAAACATTGACGCGCTGGCCGAACATGGAATTGCTTTCACTCAAGCTTATTCCTGTGGCCCCAACTGCGCGCCAACACGAGCCGCATTAATGAGTGGTCTATATGCGCCCCGGACCGGAGTTTACACTGTTGGCGAGCCAAACCGCGGTCAGGATAGATTCAGGAAATTGATCGCAGCCAGGAACAAAACCTCCTTGGATCCGGAATTCACCACTCTGGCAGAACGGCTGAAAAGCGCCGGTTATCGAACTGGACATTTTGGAAAATGGCACCTTGGGAATGAGGGGTCTGGGAGTGGTCCAACGGAACAGGGCTTTGACATAAATTTGGGTGGCACGATCAAAGGATCCGTTTCAGGGGGCAGTCGAGGGCATTTCGCCAAACCAGATGGATCGTTCAATCTGCCTGGACTTGAGCCCAATGGAAAAGACGGAGAGTTCATAGCGGATCGACTGACGACTGAGGCGATTCGGTTCATGAATGGTTGTGGAGATCGACCGTTTTTCACCTATCTGACACATTTTTCTGTGCATACGCCCATTCAAGCGCCTGAAGTCGATCAGGAGTTTTTCAATAACATTTCCAAAGGAGAACGTCATAGAAACCAGACTTACGCCGGGATGCTGAAAAATCTGGACGACAATGTCGGACGAGCGATTCGCTTCCTGGAGACCACTATGGACCCCAGAAACAGCGGACAGCATTTGATTGATAACACGGTCATTCTTTTCATTTCAGATAATGGTGGATTAGGTGGATACAAAGATGCAGGAGTCCCGGGGTCGCCAGAGATCACCCATCAATTTCCCCTTAAATCAGGAAAAGGATCGTTGTACGAAGGGGGCATTCGGACTCCCGCATTGATTCAGTGGAAAGGAAATCTGCCGGCAGAAACCGTGATTGATTTTCCGGTAATTACATTGGATTGGCACGCCACATTACTCTCATTAGCGCAGATTGAAATTGATCAGGGGATAGAATTGGATGGCATGGATCTCACTCCCTGGTTGAAGGCGCCCGAAAAGGCAACACCTGAAAGATCCTTGTATTGGCATTTTCCCGCATATTTACAGTCCGCTGGAGATGGTTCCACTTGGAGAACCACTCCTGGATCCGTCATACTCAGAGGACCTTGGAAAGCGCATTATTATTATGAATCTGGAGAGTGGGAACTTTATAATCTGGAGTCAGACATTGGCGAGAAAGTCAACTTAGTGAGTCATGAGCATGAAGTTGCCAGCATTTTGGCTCAAGACCTGCTGAGATTTCTGATTGAAACGCAGGCAGACCTGCCGTTGCGAAAAGAAGATAAAAAGACTGTTCACTTACCGGAAACTCCCTGATATAGTGATTTTAATCCTGCAACACATTAAACCCATAAAGCATCATTGGCTGAGAAAAATGAGAAAGATTTAGATTTTAAACTCGATTAGCAAAACTGGCGCTAATTTATTTCAAATCTGGCGCTGGCCTAACCTTTGGTTTGCTTTATAGTTCAAATGTTTGTTTGGGAGATTCACATTTCGATTTCTCTGGAATAAAGAGAACATTTGCTGAGTGGCAAATGTCAGGGCTTCCAGGCGCAAATGCGTGTGCCGTCTGGAAGCCCTTTTTCTATTCTTGAACAAAGCTCACTTGAATTTCGTGCTTTACCCTCAAAGCTGCTCCTGATTGCCACCCTCTACCTTGACCTGACTGGCTGAAACACCTGAACTTTGAACGACTTTGCTCATGTTAGGATTAGTCACTGCGTATGAAAAACCTGATCCTGATCCAGCCGCCCCGTAACGTCCTTGTTTATCCAAAGCGACGAAAAAGATGCTGAGTTCTTCGGGTGAACGGGGATCCATACGAGCAATTCGCTTGACTGTCTCCAGGCAGGCTTCCTCTGGATGTAATCCCTGACGCATGTATTCAACGACCATGAAGGAACCACAATACCGCATGATATTTTCTCCAATTCCAGTAGCTCCTGCAGCTCCAACTTCATTATCAACGTAAAGTCCACTTCCCAGAATCGGCGAATCTCCAACCCGTCCTGCCATCTTGAAAGCCAGTCCACTGGTTGAACAACCTCCCGCAATGGTTCCATCTGGAGCCAATCCCAGCAAAGCAATGGTATCATGCTGATTTTCATCCGCTTTCAATTCTGCAGCTTCGGGGTTTTCATTGGCCCATTTTTCCCAAGCGCGTCGGCGTTGGTCTGTTAACAGATCCACCTGCTCAAAACCCTCCTTCGCGGCAAACTCGGCGGCTCCTTGCCCTGTCAGCATGACATGACGCGTTTTTTCCATCACTCTTCTCGCGACTGATATTGGATGTTTGTATCCCTCCAAAGCCGTCACCGATCCTCCCTGATGCCCCGGACCGTACATAATGCATGCATCCAGCTGAACCACACCATGCGCATTAGGTAAACCTCCATAACCCACTGATCCGTTGGAAGGATCCGCCTCAGGAACTCGAATGCCAGCTTCCACAGCATCCAGCACACTCCCTTTGTCTTCAAAAGTTTTCAAAGAGACATCATTAGCTGGACGGCCAAATGGCCAAGTGGAAACGAATAGTGGAGTAGCGCAAACTTTCTGATCAGAAAAGTCTTGCTTTGCCGATTCTGCATTTACCTTGGAGTTCAGAAAAGAAGAAGCGGCTCCTGCTGCGGTTAAAGCCATTCCTCGGGAAACAAAAGCGCGTCGCGTGACTGGTGATTTCATTATAATCGTTGATGAGTGAGTATCCTATTAGATGAATCGCCCTGATATTCTGATTCGGGCGTTCTTTTCAAGATTTCCATCATGCCTGGTCAGCAATGGTAACTCAAGCCTGCGAATTAGAGTTTTTATCCGTTCATAGTCTGTCTGTTCACTCTCTGAGAATGTACTTCTTTTTCTTCACCTGTCGGCGCATTTTCCAATACTGCATGAACCTGATTTCACAGAAACTTGTGATATGATGCCGGTCTGTGATACGATGCACAGCATTCAATTAATTGGTTTTTTCACTTTACAGAAAAGACCAGCTTGAGCAGCCCTTAATTGGCTAGCTCTGTATTTGAAATAATCTTAATTAAACCAAGCCGTCTCGAACGCCCTGCGTTCACGATTTAAGCGTGATTTCGTAGCTGGTAATGGTGTTGGAGACGCCTGAATGAATGATGACTACTACTCGATACCGAATTCAATTTCCTCCCATCGAAAGCCAGGAGCTAGGCCAGGATGAGGTTTTCTTCTACCTTGTTGAAAATGATCAAAAAGTAAAATTTCGCTTCCATGACTATGGAGAAATCTACAAACGCCCGGGGCTTTATGAGCAGGTTTTTTACGACCGCCTCAAGTGCAATTCTCCGGTCAAAGTTACCGAAATTCTTCAACAAGCTGTTCGCGCCAGCGATCGTTATTTCTCTCAAATGAGAGTGCTGGATCTCGGAGCTGGCAATGGCATCATGGGTGAAGAACTCAAAAAAATCGGTGTCGCAAGAATGATCGGGGCCGACATCATCCCGGAAGCCATGGACGCTGCTTATCGTGATAGACCAGGGGTCTACGATGAATACTACGTCTCAGATTTCACCAATCTCTCAAATGACGACAAAGAAGAGTTAGCCGATTGGGGGATTGATTGTTTCACGACGGTCGCCGCTTTAGGGTTCGGAGATATTCCTCCCAAAGCATTTTTCCAGGGGTTGTCTTTTGTCCAGAATGGTGGCTTCGTCGCGTTTAATATCAAACAGACCTTTTTAGACCACTCTGATCAAACCGGTTTCTCCAGATTGATCCGGGAATTGATTTTCTCTGAATACTTGACATTACATCATCTGGAACTCTATCGCCACCGACTCTCTATGGATGGACAACCACTCTATTATTATGCAGTTGTGGCTGAGAAAACGGCTGAATTACCTGAAGATTTTATGGTCAAAAATAATATCGAATCCTGATCGGAATTCGAATCTTTGCCAGCCAGCCAGGGACACAACTGGCTGGCTTCTTTTTTTCAGCTTCACTCTAATTGTTTCATGATCGAGTTGCTTGAGGTCACCAAATCATTCGACACACAGCCCCAGCCGGCAGTGGACCATTTTTCACTCTGCGTGCAATCCGGCGAAACTGTGGCGCTGCTTGGCTCTTCTGGCTGCGGCAAATCAACCACACTAAAAATGATTAACCGATTACTGGATCCAGACTCAGGTAAAATACTGATCCGAGGAACAGCAACGACCGATCAGGATCCGGTTTTATTGAAACGATCCATTGGCTATGTGATCCAGGACGCGGGTCTTTTTCCACACTGGAATGTTTTCAAGAACGTGGGAGCGGTTCTAAAGCTTCTCGGCGAACCTGAATCCGTGGTGAGAAAAAAATCTCAGCAAGCTTTGGAAATGACACAGTTGGACCCAACCGAGTTCGGGACCAGATTTCCGGAAGAACTTTCTGGGGGACAACGACAACGTGTTGGTGTTGCGCGAGCGCTGGCTTTTGATCCAGATATTGTTTTAATGGACGAACCTTTCAGCGCTCTGGACGGAGTGGTTCGGGATCAAATTCAAGATTTGTTTCTCGATCTCAAAAGTCGTTTAAAAATGACCACCATCTTTGTAACGCACGATTTATTTGAAGCTTTGAAAATGGCGGACCGGATTGCTGTCATGCATGAGGGGCGGCTGGAGCAATTTGGAACGGCATCCGAACTGATTCATCAACCAGAGACTGAGTTTGTGAAAGACCTCTTTTCGAAACCAGCGCGACAATTGAGTCTCTTCCAGGACATTCAACCAGGCAAATAAACGATCCAATGAACTGGTTTACAATGATTTTAGAGAGATGGCCGGAAATCCAATCCCGACTGACAGAGCACCTCGTTTTATTGACGCTGGTTCCAGTATTACTGGCCATTCTCATTGGGGTTCCACTAGGCATTCTTGCTCATCGAAATGAAAAATCTCGTGGAGCCATTCTATCCGGTGTCGGAATAGCGCAGACCATTCCAAGTCTGGCGATGCTAGCCCTGCTTTTACCTTTGCTGGGAATAGGCAAGCCGCCTGCCATTGCTGCTCTGACTCTTTATGCGTTGCTGCCCATCACACAAAATACCCTGGTTGGACTGGCAGGGGCGCCCACGACCACGCTGGAAGCGGCCAGAGGCATGGGATTCAACTCACGACAGAGTTTGTTTCAAATCGAAATTCCATTAGCGTTCCCGGTGATACTGGGTGGCATTCGTACAGCGACAGTGACTTGCGTGGGAGTCGCAACGCTTTCGACTTTCATAGGAGCCGGCGGACTGGGCGATTTTATCAGCCGGGGACTCTCACTAAACAACATCCCACTCCTTTGTCTTGGAGCCGCTTCAGCAGCCTTTGTCGCGCTTGGGTTGGACGGGGTGTTAGAGGCTCTCAGTCATATGACACGTCCAGGAAGGAAAGCCCCCATCTCAATTTTTCGAAAACTATACATCATCTCATTCGTATTGGTACTGGGGGTGATCTATTTTTATACTCCGGAACAACATCGAGCACACACCGCCTCCGCTCAATCGTTACCTGATACTCCGGTCATACGTGTCAGCGGAAAGAATTTTACCGAGCAAATGATCCTGGCGGAAATGATGGCTCAACAAATCGAGCGCGTCACCGGCTACCCAGTTGAGCGCAAATTTAACTTGGGAGGTACAATCATTTGTCACAACGCATTAATCAATGGAGAGATTGATATTTACGTTGAATACACAGGGACGGCATTAACTGCTATTTTGAAAGAATCGCTTCGCCCGGAAGATTTGGAAACTGAGAAACTACTGGATCGAATCAATGCTCATTACTCTGATGAGTTAAATTGTGAATTTCTCAGCCCGCTTGGATTCAACAATACATATGCCATCATGGTGAAATCTGATATCAGTGAGGCAAAAGAATGGAATAAGATCAGTGATTTAAAATCCGACGCCGCTGATTTGCGGGCCGGATTCAATTCTGAATTTTCGGAGCGTGAAGATGGCTATCCTGGACTCGCCCGGGCATACAATTTGAAATTTGGCGCGATTCAAAACCTGGCTCCTGAACTGATCTACCAGGCAATTGACGTGGGACAAGTGGATCTCATTTGCGGATTTTCAACAGATGGAAAAATTCCTCAGTACGATCTGAAAATCCTGGAAGATGACCAGAATTTCTTTCCTCCTTACGAAGCCATACCGGTTGTCCGACAAGAAATTCTGGAAACTTACCCCGAGATCGGAGAAGCGCTGGAAAAACTGAATGGCAAAATCCGTAACTCTGACATGCAACAATTAAATCAGCGGGCCGAGTCAGGGGAACAGACCATTCCTGCCATTGTCAGTGATTTTCTGAATCAGATTTCTCAATCTGGATTTTAACACTACGTTTAACCACAGATTTTACAGATGGACGAGAGGAGTCCTACATTTGAAGTAGGATAAACCAGTAAAATGCCACCCTTCTTGAGCGATCAAAATCCAGGTATCAAAAATTTTACTTTTCAACCTTCAACCCTCCTCCTTCATCCTTTTCTCCAACTCCTCAAGCGACTCTACCTCCAAAGACAATCCTAGCAGTCGATTTAAAGTTTGCACATCAACTGGTTCCAACCGCCCCAATAACCCCGGGGATAAAGAGCCAAAACGACGTTCCAACAACGTAACCAGCGCCGAAAACATCCCTTTCTCAATCCCTTTCTCAATCCCTTTTTCGATACCTTTTTCGATACCTTGTTCAATTCCCATACGAAATGCTTTTTCTTTCAATGGGATCGTTAAATCAATGGTTAGCTCTTCACTTGTCATAATAATTTCCTGGATGGTTTTGCAGTTTTCGAAATCTAATTCCGGCATTCTGGTAGGCAAATAATATTGAAGCAACCACTGTGTGATTGATGCATGCAAACTTGCCTCCCTCATTTCCAATAACTTCTCGTTGGTTTTTCGAACCCAACGTATCGTCTCTTCAATTTTCTGACTCCGTTCAATCCGAAAAAGCAACCCTATGAGATTATTCTCAGGCGGTAATTCTGTTTCGTCAAGATGATGTATATCGATCAGGATCGGGCGGAGTTGCAGTTGCAACGGGTCCAGTTCCGGGTATGCCGACGACCACAATTCTGACAACTGCCAAGCCGTCTTCCATCGAGGTAGTCCGTGATACAAAATCACCGGCAAAGCTTTTGGCAAGTTCGGCGCGATCCATTTGCCTTCCCGATACGCCTGCTCATACAACAAACTCAAATAACTCGCCATTCTAACCGGCATGATAGGATCCGGACTCGACTGGAATTCCACTAATACAATAGCTATCTGATTCGCGGCAGAGATCGTGCCCGGATCTGCGTTTGGTGGATCATACATCCAGATCAGATCATTATCACGTCGCAACAGGAACCGCTCATACACCAAAGACCCAGAGACTTTTTCGAACGACGCCACCTCCGATATTTTTTCCTTCCACGGAACGCATAACCCCGAAGACAACAACTCCCGGACCAACGCCGGATTGGAAAAGATAAGTTTAAAACCCGCATCCTGATTTGGCATAGCATAGACTTACAGGCTGTCAAAGCTCTGCAGTTATTTAAAAAGTTGATAAATTGGAAATTTCCTCCTTTTGGAAACTTTGAACATACTAGCGCTCTTTCGCTAAACCTTCAAACCAACAAATCATTCTTCAGCTATAGTCTGAGTTGGTATCTTCTACGCTAATAACGACAACATCAGAATATTCTTTCTCATTTTTCCGGGTTAAATCAATCAGGGTAAATGAATTTCATGGACCCGCCCCAATTCCCAACTCTTCGCAGCTTCACTCAGGTCTTGCTCGACCCCATTTGGCCAACGAATCTTGAGTTCGGTAATATCTTTGGCGCTTCCCAGCCCAAAGGTCAGAACCGGTTCACTCTGGGAAAGATAACTTCTTGTCGTGGTGAGAAATCGGCTTTGCTTCCCAACTGGTGTTGTGAGGTTGACCTCAGCGCCCAGGGCGGAAGCTAACCCACCATTGACACCAGTGAGTTTCAGCCGAATCCAGTTCGCTCCTGTATCCTGATCATTTCGAAATAATCTGGGAGCGCCTCCCACTTGTGTCAGGACAAAGTCCAAATCGCCGTCCTGGTCCATGTCTGCATAGGCCGATCCTCGTCCAACGATCGGTTCCAGAAAATCTGATCCGATTTCTGCTTCGGCCACCAATGTAAACCCGTCCTGGTCGGATCCGCCCAAATTCCAATACAGCTGTGGAGATTGGCGATAGGTTTGACTTTTTTGTACGACAGAAATCTCTTCTTCGAGATGTCCGTTTGCGGTCATCAGATCCAACCATCCGTCCAGGTCATAATCAAAAAAGAAAAGACCAAATTTTAAAGGAAGGCGGCTGTCTGGTCCAACCCCCTGAGCGATAGCTTCGTCAGTGAACACAAGTGGAGAGTTCGGCGCAGAGACATAAAGTGCGGTCATTTCATTGGCAAAGTTGCCGATCCCGATGCCCAATGCGTCATCATTTCGAAAGCGCGCAGTGTCGATTCCCATGGCGCCTCGGGTTTTGCCATAGCTGTCGAAGGCGACGCCGGTCAGCGCTCCGATTTCATTAAAGGTTCCATCTTTTTGATTCAGGAAAACCAGGTTCTGCACGGTGTCGTTCGCGACTACTAGATCCACCCACCCATCGCCGTTCAAATCGGTACAAGCCACCCCAAGTGATTTCGCCATCGGCGCATCAGTGACGCTGTTGCGGACTTTTACACCGGCTGTCTCTGAAACATCTTCAAATGTTCCGTCACCGAGGTTGCGGTAAAGGGATGGGAATGCTCCGGCGAAGTCCATCGGTGGACCATACGCCCGCCCGACTCCGGTCAGTTGGAATCCGACTTCAATGTCAATCTCCCTGGACCATTGCACGTAATTGCAGACAAACAAATCCAGCCAGCCGTCGCGGTCGAAGTCCATCCACACCGCGCTGGTAC
>JAUIHU010000100.1 GCA_030432175.1 Verrucomicrobiia bacterium
TCAGGATGCAGGTTTTAAGATGATCTTTTCGAATCCGGAACTGGTCCGGGAGTTGTTGTCGTCGGGGTTGTGTGATCCCTGGCGCAATGTGGAAGAGGCGATCTCTTTGGAAAAAACTTCAGGGTCTCTCGTTGATGAACGATTACTGGTCTGACGTGAGAATGATCTGGTGTGGTTGTGTCGGAAGGGTGAAGGAGGCGTGGATCCGGAGGATGCGCCTCCAGGTAAAAGGCAACGCGCGTTGGTGGAGTTCCAGTCAGATGAGTAGATTTAAGGGACATCCGGACTACCACGATTTATCTAATCGGTTATCACTTGTAGTCGGTCAGCATCAAACTGCTGGGAAGCGCAAGGTTTACCGTTGCATCGATCTCAATCAGTGGGCAAGGCCAGAAAACTTATTAACAGGAAAAGGAGCGAAGATTCACGGTAGTCGCTGGATGGCTAAAAATCTAACTCCAGTAATCTATGTCGCATCAACGGAGACGATCGCTTTAAAAGAAGCTAAACATAACTTCCAACGATTCGGGATTAAACCTTTAAAGAATAAGCCCAGGTTGATTGTCGAAATCAACGTCTCTTTCCAGCATGTAGTCGCACTGAAATCCTTATTAGAAAACTTGAAATCACCCACAATCGATGAACTACTGGATGAAGACTGGGGGAAGTTAACGTTCAAGGGGATGAGGCGCTTTCACAAGCATTTGGAAGGGCATTTTGGAACTTGGGAGTAGAGGGTTTTACTGTTCCCTCTGCCCAGGATCGTAGAGGGACAAACTTGATTTTGTTTCCAACCAACCAAATGAGCGGCAGTCGACTGGAAATATCTGGAAAACATGAACATGCAAATGTGCATGTTCATGTTTGCTTTTCACCGCGAATCGCTTAATTGTAGAGGCATTAAAACGAAAGAAAGAGCCCAATCTTCCGTCAAAGGAACTCTCGAAAAAACGCGAAAACCTGTGTTTCACAAAAAAGGTGGCCAAATCTTATGCAATCCAGCAAGGGGTGAAATCTGGTTTTCCAATAAAAGAATTCTGCGGACTCTACCACTTATTGCGTTCCGATCTCAAACCTTTGACTGGTTACTCTATACGCGCTTTAGATAAATGGGCTGCAGGGGACAATCCAAGTACTGCTGCCAAGAAACAACTCAAGGAGCTGGATCGTTTATTCAAGTCGTTATCCGAACTCATGGAGTCCAAAGAAATAGGCCCATGGCTGAAAGAACCGAACACAGCTTTCTCTGGTTCCACACCAATGCAGGTTATCGAACGCGGAGAATCCGACCGTATTTGGCGAATGATCTATCATCTGGAAACAGGTGAACCTATGTGATCCAATAAGGTAATAAATCTTTGACACCCAAATATCTCCTGTTGAACTGCCATAAGCAGGAGACACCTCAGTTGGCAAAATTTGTGTGTCAAAGATTTTAAATGCGGCATTGCACGTAATAATAAAGTTCCGTGTTTGATGGAGGCTGTTCCCTGCACAACTCCTACAGAGTTGGTTCCAATGGGTTACTGAAACCCAGGGTAGCGCTTGGCGCGCAACCCTGGGCTGTGTTGCGGAATCCCGTTGGGATTCGATTTGTCCGATGTCGCATCCTTTTCATGGGCAATTGTCCGGCTTGGATGCGACTTCTCGCTTAATGGCTTCGCAAATTGTTTAAGAAATTAATAAATTTTTGACATCCAATTTTATTTTCTCAACTTAACTTCTGCCATGACCTCGTAGAGTTTGTGATCGGAGAATCCGTACAGCTCCTTTATAGCCAGAATCAGTGAGAGCCAAAGTGTGGTTCCATCTGAGTTTCGCTCAAATTTGAAGATTGAGTTCATTGGACCAAAAAGTTGACGAGTATCGTCCGGACGAAAGCCGTAGTTGAAAGACTGCATGGCCTGCAGAGTCACCAGCAAGCAATCCAGTCTCTCCTCCCCGAACTTCCCAACGCTCTCGAGCTCCTCTTGAACACGCACAATGTCATAAACACTTTCGAAAATAGTAGTGAGGCGTTCAGGCGTCAAATAAGGCAGGTTATTCTTCATGTTGGTTAAAAATTTAGTCGAAAATAGCGGCTACATGAAATCTTTGACACCCAAATTACTTTCTGATGCGGCGTCCTGGGAGGAATGGAGCTCCTGCTCCGTCTTTTGTGGCCGTAACGCAGCTAGAGCTACGCTCTCCTAATAAATTTTTTGGGTGTCGAAGAATCAGAAGAATCACTATTATAGCGAATCCTAAAATTTGTGAATTAGCAACGCTATGAATTATCTCCAGTTTATTCTCACTTCACTCGTCTTTCCTTTCTGTGTTTACTCCCAATTGTCTCTCAGTCTCCCTTCAGGCTTCAAATCTGAAACCGTTTTGGAAAACATCAATGCGGCCACGACTTTAACCATTGCTCCTGACGGCCGTGTCTTCATTGCAGAACAAACCGGCGCTGTGCTGGTTGTAATGGACGGAAGGAAACTGCCGGAGCCGGCGATTGATTTATTGGATCGTCTGGATACCTGGTGGGAAAGAGGGCTCATCGGAATGACTCTCCACCCTGATTTTCCTCAATCTCCTTTTGTCTATCTGGTCTATGTTGCCAAAGCCCCTTTCACTCACCATGTCGTCAGTCGCTTCACTGTTGTTGGAAATCATTTTGATCCGACCAGTGAATTGATCCTCCTCGAAGGCGACGACCAATCCACTTTGGGTGGACATGTTCCAGCCGGGCATCAGGGTGGTCCGATCTGCTTCGGAGCGGACGGAATGATTTATGTGGGGCTCGGCGAGCAAACTGCTGGCGAGCCTTCTCAGAAACTGGATACATTACAGGGTAAAATTCTCCGGATAGCTCCCGATGGTAGTATCCCTGAAGACAACCCGTTTTATAAACAGACAACTGGTAAGTATCGGAGCATTTATGCAACAGGGATTCGCAATCCATTTGGCCTGACAACAAATCCCAAGTCAGGCCGGCTTTATGAAACTGATGTGGGAAGTTCTGCTTTTGAGGAAATCAATGAAATCGTCTCTGGCGGGAACTACGGTTGGCCTAGAGTGGAAGGCATGGCCAAGGATGATGAAACCAAGGCCAAGTTTATTGATCCGATTTTTGCCTACCCACCCACGACCGGTCGAAGTATTTGTGGAGCGATGTTTTATCCTGAGGATGGAAACTTCCCTGATCCTTGGCAAGGCAAATTGTTCTTTGTTGATTGGGCGAGTCATTGGATCAAAGCCCTGGATGTAAATTCCCCAGACCAACTCATTCCATTTGCCGAAGGCCTCCAATCACCGGTAGGAGTTGCAACAGCGCCTGATGGATCCGTTTATGTCCTTAACCGCAATACGCGCTGGCGTGATGGAAAAGTTTTTGCGGAGAACGCTGGATCCTTAATCAGAATTCAATATGTTGGAAACGAAGTATCCGAACCTGCAGCGCTGGACTTCTCTCCCTCTCAAACACTCGCTGAAACAGGCCTCTTTAAGAATCTGAAATCTTTAATTCCAGCAGATGGCTTTCATGAATATAAAGTCAATGCGCCGGTATGGCGTCCAGGTATTAATGTTAGAAACTGGATCCGAATACCGGATGGAGAAACTTTGGAGCCCCACGATACCGAGATGTGGAGCTTCCCGAAAGGCGCTGAAATTATTCAACACTTCGACACCACAAAAGGACAACGCCATGAGACACATGTCTACAGATGTAATGAAGATGGGAGCTTTCAGGCCGCTGCATACCGTTGGACCGACGAGGTCAAAGCCGATTTAATTGCAGATAACGAAGTCGTCTCACTTCCGGGCTCTTCTGACATCCAATGTTATTCACCTGCACCTCAACCCCACCTGAGTTTAGAAAAGTCCATTGTTGGATTCACATTGCAACTCAACTCCCGCCAACTGAATCATAATGATCAACTGGACCAGTGGAAGCAGTTGGGGTGGCTCCCAGTTTCTTATCAATTCAATGGAGCCAATCTGGCAGCGCTCGGAGATACAGATGCCTTGCTAGTACACCGAGTCCGCACATACCTCGACACCAACTGCGCATCCTGCCATCGCCCGGGTGGCGCATCTCGTGGACTATTCGACGCTCGCTTCAATACCCCATTGGCAAAACAAAATCTGGTGAATGGTCCGTTGATGGCTGGGGATCTTGGAATTCCGAACGCCCGAGTGGTGGCTCCGGGTTCTCCAGAACAGTCGATTCTACTCAACAGAATGAAACGTCATGACGCCTTTCGCATGCCGCCGGTAGCAGTGAATGATGTAGCCTCTCCAGCGATTCCAATGATAGAGGCGTGGATTCTCGATTTGGGAAAGGGGAGTGTTCGGTTAATCCGCGACGCAATAGACGAGTCCGCAAACAATCTACCTGTTTACAAAATAGAAACACCCTCTGCGACTTATTACCTGGAAAAATCGGGCGCAGGTCTTTCCAGTCTCGTTGATCGTGATGGAAACGACTGGCTGGGCTTTCATCCCGAGCCTGGTAGTGGAGCTGGAGGCGAGTATCGCGGGTTTCCGAATGCTGTTCATCAGCAGGCGGGAAACTATTTTCATGCAAAAAATCAGGCAACCGATTTATCGAAGACAACAGTTCTCCGCGAGGATCCTGACCACGTTACAATCATGGCTGACAGTGGCAATGGAAAATGGGCTTGTCGCTATGACTTTACGACAACTCATTGCACATTCACCATGACGCGCATGCCGGATGGATGGAAGTACTGGGCTCTGTATGAAGGCATTCCTGGTGGCGATTACAACGATGATGACTGGTGGATGACTTCCTCAATCCAACAAAAACAAACGCTTACCCAAAACCATGAAGGAGACATACCCGCACCGGAGTGGATAGCTTTTGGAGATACTGATATACCTCGCGCTTTATTTCTATATCATCATGAGAATGACGAACATCCCGATCGTTTTTATCAGATGCATAAAAAGATGACTGTCTTTGGTTTCGGACGAAAAGGCATCAACAAATTTCTGGATAATGTTCCACAATCCATTTCTATTGGATTGGCAGAATCTGATGACCATGAAGTTGTTAGTAAAATTATACAATCGATTTCCTTGCAATCGCAATAGCCGTTCCAATTCTTCTTTTCCCACTAATCATTAGTCCCCAATTCATATTTCCCTCTTCCAGCCAAAGCAAGATAGCTGATCCAAATCGTTAGCGTGGTCGCCAAAACAGCGATCCGCACTGGATACCCAATGGCGCTGGGTGATACAAATCCCTCGATCAAACCTGCAAACACCAGCATCACCATGACCCCTACTTCCATGACCAGAGCGGATCGTCCGATTTGTTTGAGCGCGGTCCGCCGACTGACTTGTCCCGGACAGTAAATCGCCTTGGCCAAAAGAAATCCCGCTGCTCCTGCAAGGCTGATGGCCAGCAGCTCCACGCCGCCGTGAGGCATGATCCACCCCCACAAGGCTCGGCTGTTACCCTGGATCGCAAACCAGCCGGCAATCGCTCCCAGATGCATGCCATTGAAAATAAGAATGCTCACAGTTCCAATACCGGCTGTCAGTCCCATCCCGAATGCCAGCAACGAAACCTGGATATTATTGGACATGATTCTTGAAGCGGCGATTGGGCGCGACAGGCTGGGAATATCGTGCATGTTGTCTTCCTTGGCCGGATTGAAATGCAGGAACTCATCCGGTACTAAATCGAATCCAAGCTGCGGATTATTCAGTACAGAAAAATAGACCACCACAGCAGCGCCATAGAAGAGAATGGAAGAAAGTCCCAACGCCCAAATATGCTTTCGAACGGCTCTGGCAAATGCATGCCACCACGTTGATCGAGTGGATTCATTACGCGAAGTCTTTGCCGCGCAGCCGTACAAAATAATGTGACCGGCAACCGCCATACGATTCAGTCGATCTACAATTGTATGAGGAGCGCCAAGTGATCGTGCCCGCGCCAGGTCGGCTGTGATCGACTGATATTGATCCAGGAGATCCATCAGTTCCGATTCCGAAAGAGCCTGTAGGGATTTCTTCCGACGTTTTTTCAGGCGTTCAGTGGCCTTTTCAAAACGACGCCAGAGTTCCTGTTTTTCTTTGCCTTCAAAAGTTTCCATGCTGTGGGTCGTTTCAATGAAATTCCTGAATCAAAAAAACGTGGTTTCGGATCTTGTGGTCCTGGTGGTCGCTGTTTTCAGTGATTGTTCATTGGCGAGATCCAGCAGTTCTTGCAGGAAGGATTCATCTCGAAGAAGGATGTCTTCCAGAGAATTTTTCTCCGGCTTATCACGCCCGGAAATTTTCCAAAGCGGATCCGCCATGGACTGCGCCAGCGCCTGTCGGCGTTCAATCGGAAAAGTGGAGTTCCGGCTGAGGTACTGCTCGATTAAATCCAGTTGTTTGACGGTGATGTTCCCTCCGGGCAGGGAAAGAGGTTTTCGAGAATGCCCTTGCTCCACTCTGGCGACCCACGCTGCCCCAGTTCGCGTTTCAATAGTATTTGGAAAGGTTTCCCGAATGACGATAGTGCCGGCGACCATGTCTCCAAGTCGTTTGCCGCTCGGATCAAGATGCATCACGATGCCTCCCAAAGCATACGTTGGTGGTGGAAACGCATCGGCTGCCCTGAGGAAGTTCCGGACCGCCGATTCGTAAAAACCGATTGGCAAACCATCTTCACGAAGAACACGCAAACCCATATATTTCTTGCCTGGTGTAATTCCCTGGAAATAGCCTTCGATCAAAAAGAAATACCCCCACATTACCACAAAGAAAATCAGGATCATCATTGCGATTCCATAAGACCCAAACCCTAATCCCTGCCAGCTCATCAAGGGGATTGCGCCCAGAAACAAAATCAACCAGAATCCGACCAGCGCCAGAACGATAAACAACAGATCTATCAAATGCGCCAGAAACCTGGATCCAAGTCCAGCCAGCTCGAATTCGAGGGCGGCATGCTCCGGGGTTGAAAGGAAGATGGAGTCTTTCATGTTGGTTTACTGGAGGTTGCTCATTCGGATTTCGATGTAGCGTCGAATCAAATCCACCGTCAGCGATTCCGGCGTTGATTCCAAAACAAGAATGCCTTTGGAGCGCATTTTTTCCAATGCCAGATGTCGTTTTATCAGCAGATTGGAAGCCGAAGCTTTTTCATAAACCTGTTGGAGGTTGTTCGGCATCTGACGGGATGTTTTCAGAATGCCCGGTTCCGAAAGGACCACACAAAGAACCAGATGCCGTGAAGCGGCGCGTGCAAGGTTGTTGGCCAGTCCTACACTCCCGGCGAGATCAAGTACGTCGGTAAAAAAAACAATCAAACTTCTCCGCTTCAACAAATGCATGGCCTCAGCGGTCACCTGCCAGTAATCAGATTCCACCGGAGACGCATCCACATGATACAGGGTTTCCATCATGCGATGCATGACTCTGCGTCCTTTGGTGGATGGCATGTAGGCCTGGATGCGGTTGGAGAAGCAAACCAGCGCCAGACTGTCTTCACGTTTACCAGCCACCTGACCCAGCATCAATGCGGCATTCATTGCGTGGTCCAAACGTGTCGCGCCCGATATGGTCTCACTCATCAAGCGACCACAATCGAGCATGATCGCTATCTGTTGTCCTCGCTCCACCTGCAACTGACGCACAATAATTTTCTGCCGCCTGGCTGAAGCTTTCCAGTCAACATGTCGCGTGTCGTCTCCCGTCACATAGGGGCGCAGGCTTTCAAATTCATGACCTTCACCACGGCGCTTTCTGGGGCGCTTCACATGCCAATCCTTGAACAACATTTTTGCAGTGAGCCTTTCTTCCGCAATGAGTTGAAAATCCGGATACACCTTGACGGGTTCAGCGGCATCCCATTGTTCCTCTCTCCAAATCCATCCCCCGGGAGCGCTGATCCGGGCGACACAGTTTCCGTAATGCTGGATACCTCGCTTTGTCGGCTTGACCTCGTAGGAAAAGCGCAAAGTCTGATGCGCATCCACACGCATCGGAGCGAATGAGTGATCCAATACAAATGTATCCGGAACCTCATCCCACAATTGTATTAAAACAGGGTAACGACTGTGGTTTTCGATGGATATCTGAACCGACGCCGAACGACCGCAAAGAAATCGAACGGGTATTTTTCGTGTAATGACGACCGATGTCTTACCTGGAATCAGTCGCGCCTGTTGGATCGTAAAAGCCAACCAACCGATCCAAAAAACAGCGCCCAGCAGCATGGCGGAATAACCCAGAGCGATCGTCGGGAGCCAACACAACCCTCCGATTCCCAACCCGATAAGGCTGGGAGTCCCCGGAATCCAGTTAAGTCGCAATCGTCCCATTTCAACGGGGAATTGGAACCTGTTTGAGTAATTCCTGAATACAGTCGTCTGGACTCAATCCTTCCACCTGCGCTTCAGGTGTCAGGATAATGCGATGCCTCAATACCGGACAGGCGAGTGTCTGGACTTCGTCAGGAGTGACGTACTCCTTGGACCTCAATACCGCCAACGCTTTGGCTGCTTCCATCAGCATCACAGCCGCTCTGGGACTGGCGCCAAGGGACAGGTTTTGCTGAGATCTGGACTGGCGGATGATGTTGATGATGTATTGCATCACCGGGGCTTCGACAGGGGTGGCTCTGGCTTGTGTACGAACAGCGGCAAGTTCGTTGCGCTGAATCACGCACTGGATCTTTGATTCCGGTTTGAGAGATTCATCTCCCAATACGTGCATGCGTTTTAACATTTCCAGTTCAGCGTCTTCACTGGGATAAGGCACATGCAGTTTCATGAGAAATCGATCTAACTGTGCTTCAGGCAGGGGATAGGTTCCTTCATAATCCACCGGATTCTGCGTGGCCACCACAGTAAACAAATCCGAAAGCGCATGCCGTTCGCCATCAATGCTGACCTGCTTCTCCTGCATGGCCTCCAATAGAGCCGCCTGTGTTTTTGCCGGGGCACGATTGATTTCATCCGCCAGAACGATATCTCCAAAAACCGGCCCTTTGCGGAACTTAAAACGGTTTTCATGCTGATCAAAAATATTAACCCCGGTGATGTCACTGGGCATCAGGTCGGGGGTGAGCTGGATTCTTGAAAATTCACAATCAGCGCTCGCAGCGAGACATTTCACCAGCAACGTCTTGGCGACACCCGGCACACCTTCCAGCAGGGCGTGTCCACCAGCGACCAGACATGTTAGAAGTCCCTGCATAACCGATTCCTGTCCGCTGACAACGGTCTGCAGCTGGTCTTGTATGCGACCGACCAATGTGCGGCCTGCTGTCGCTTCCGGGGTTGAGTTTTCCTGAGGGTCAATGTTCATGACGATAATAACGTAAAATAGTAGCCGCTTTCTGACTGAGTGTTTTCAAGGTCAATTCATCGGCTGAAGTGGATTGATCGAGTTGGGTCAGTTGCTGGATCAGTTGGTTCCAATGAACGCCTAACTCGCTGGATCCGGCTTGCGCTGCCTGAGCTTCGATCCAGTCTTTCCATGGAATCATTAATCCACCGCCCGTCAGATCCAGAGCCAGCGCGTGAACGATCCATTGCGCAGAAAGCCGAGTAGGTTTGGCTTGTTCAAGCATCGACGCTCTTGCCTGGAGCAGCTTGAGGGTTTCTCTCTTCTGATTGGATGGCTTTTCGTAAATGCGCCCAAGGCGACGTCGGGTGAGTAAAATGAAAAGCCCACCTGCCAGCATGGCTTGTAGTGTCAACCATCCCCAAGGGGTGATGAGAAATGCTCCAGCCAGGGAAGTGATTCCTTTGCGTTCCGAAAAACCATGACGATATTCATCGAATGCAACATTCCCATTCCTCCAACCGAGACAGATGCGAGTCCACCAGACAGCATTGTCGGACTCTGTCATGGCCTCGTTGGTAATCGTGGAGCTACCGCCAATGACCAGAATGCGGCCTTGGCCCATTGGCTGCAGGATGACCAGTGGCATGTCGTTTTCCCCGACAACAAAGGGTTCAATCTCTCCATCCCATTCAGGTTTGTCTTTGGATTTGATTTTGTAAACGGGCAGATCTTCTTCCAGGGTCGACCATTCCATAGATTCAAACTGCTCGGTTTGCTCAACCGCAAAATGAATACCCAACCGCTCCAGCAGACTTTCTGATTCCGGATCGGAATCCTGCTTTGAAATTTCTTCATTCAATGCATCCCGCTGGCGATCTTCCATCCAGGCATTTTGACGCTGCAGAGGTTGGTCGGATATCGGCCAATCGGTTTCCAATGAAAGAATCAGCTGTCCTCCCTCACTCACCCATTGCAACAAGGCTTCGGTTTCATGCGGACCCAGCGGGCGTCCCGGGGAAGCCACGATCAGTGTGTCGATGTCGTGCGTGATTTCAGAATACCCTTCCACAACCGCAAAGGGCTTGCGCCATTGGATGACGGATGGTTGGAATGTTTTCAGGATCATCCACAGCCCCTTGGCTCCTGATTTGTCAGAATAAAAGGAGCTGGGCCGATTCAGCAGATCATGACTGGCGGAAGGGGACAGAATGGCCAGCAATGCCATCAGCAAAATAAAACAGGCCAGGGCTGAAAACAGGATGATGCGGTTTTTACGTTCAACGTTCA
>JAUIHU010000101.1 GCA_030432175.1 Verrucomicrobiia bacterium
CCTTTATTCGCCACGGTGATAGTTCGGTCCGCAAAAGGCAGAATCTGCAATTCCTGCTGAACACCATCCTGTGTGCCTGAAGTATTCAGAACACTCAGCGTATAGGTGTCGCCCTCAGCAGCTGTTGGGGGTATCGGCACTGCAACCATCGCTACAACATTGGAACTCAGAATGTTCATCCCAGTGCTGCCAAGATAAGAAATCGCCAACCCTTTCACTCCATCCGGCTGATTATAAAGACTCGCATTTGGCGCGTTGGTGCTTGGAGCCGCAAACCTGACAAAATCATTGGTACTGTTAATTGGAAGAATTCTTAACTGATCAGGAACTTCCGGAGCGCCCGCTGAAGGTGTGACCTCAAACCTGAATTGCAGTGATTGCAACTGACGATCTGGAGCTACTTGAACTTCGACAGGAATCACAGCTGTCGACCCGGCTCCTGATTCATAATCCGCCAGCACTCCAATCTGTGTCGTTCTCAGATTCTGAAGATTAAAAATACGCTGAACAGTTTGACTTGGCTCATACCCTTGCTTGAACGCTTTCACTTTAAATGTGACTTCGTTTGATCCTGCAAATTCGAGTTCCGGAACCTGAGCCGGATCATACAAAGCTGAGGTCTCTGTCGGTTCGTCCCCATTAGTGGTGTAGCGCATGGTCACACCCACAGTTGCATTCGACACTGAAAAATCGATCGGGTTCTCGCCGTTGATTACCGGGTTCGATGCCTTGAATCGAAAACGAGCGCTCACGATTTCACTAGGCAATCTTCCGGTCTGCGCGCTGAATGCCTTGATCGTGAAGTCCGGCCCTTCTGTGGCAATATCAACCTCAGATGGGATATCCGCAACTTGCGCCGGAGATAGACCATCTCGATAAGCGTCCGATGCCTGGTTCTGACTGTCAGCTGTAGGATCAGGCACAGTATTTGGGTTAGCCCCAAATTCGAAAAATGCTCCACCTGTTCCAGCTTCACCAGAAATAATGATCTTCACGTCATTATTGAATGTAGCGTTAACGACTGGCGTGAGCACGGAATCTAATTCTCCTAATTCGTTCTCAACAAATTGAACAAATCCAATCACCGGGTTGGCAATTCGAGGTTGAGGTTCGGTCAGTAAAACTCTAACCAGGCTGTCAGTGCCCAGGCTAGCCACTGGAATGTTTCCCAATGCATCCACTGCCAGGCCCATTGGTGATGTCAACCCTTCCCAAGGTGTTCCCGCATATCTTTCAACGGTGAATATTCCTCCACCCAGGTCATCGTTTTCATACACTCTGCGAAGAGCATTGTTCGCTGTGTCACTCACCAGCAGCCCTACGATCTCGTTGACGTAGACGATGCCTCTTGGATTATGAAACCTGGCTTCTGTTCCTACCAGATTATCTCTGAACCCGCTCACGCCAGAAGGACTTCCTGCAATCAGTTCAGCAGTTGGAGTCACATCATTCAAATCAATCCGTTGTATCGAATGAGATCCTGAATCCGTGACATACAAAATGTTATTGTCTGTATCCAGTGTCACATCTGATGGACGTGAAAGTACTGGATCCAGCGTAGTCACTGAATTGTCAGGAGCAATCACTCGGATCCGATTATTTAACAAATCTGCTACGTAGACCGTACCATCATCATCAGCAGCTACTCCAGTTGGAGAATTAAACCTGGCGTCAGCTCCAGCGCCATCGGCTGAACCGCTTGAGCCAGTTCCTCCCGCAATGGTGGTAACATTTCCATCCAGGTCAATAAACCGGATGGTGTGATTCCCGGAATCCGAAACTACAAGACCTTGGATTCCACCTCTAACCGCGAAGGAAATACCTTGTGGATTAAAAAATCTTGCCTGCACGCCACGGCCGTCAGCAGCGCCACTCAAGCCGGGAAGGCCAGCAAAATTCCCGAATTCATCCTGAACCGAATCATATTTCAAAATCCGGTGATTGGCGCTGTCGGTCACAAAGTAATCATTTGTGGCCAAATCTACAGCGACCCCGTAAGGCTCTGAAAAAGGCCCCGAAAAAACTGTCTCTAATGAGACCTGAGCGGAAGCTTGCGCAACCATCCAGCTCGCCATCAAGGCAGTTAATAATCGCTTTTTATTCATATTGAACATTGGGTTGATGTGTTTAGTTCGTTGTTGCGAAATTTATGTCCTGTTTATTGAAACGCCTTCATCAGCGCTTGTACTTCAAATTTAATGTCGACTTTCGATGATTATCTAATGTTTCTGATTTATTCACTTAATCCCAACCGGTACACCGCCGAGTGATTATCCCGATTCGGATCAGTCCATCGAATACTCCCTCCATCTCCTTGCAGCCCATCCGCCACTCGGAGCCAACCTGACTCGGGTTGAATCACCCTGCGTTCCACATAGTATCTACGCCCCCGAACGCAATTCCAATTCAGCTCGGTCAAACCGGATTCCGTTATTTCGATAGAGAAAATCTTTAATGCTGACCCTGCGTCCACCGGGGAAGTACCTGCCAGGTACTCACTCCAGTTTGCCATTCCGTCTTGGTCCGGATCCGAGTCGGATTTAGCTCGAGGATCAATCTCAAAGCTCGTTCCAAAGAAATGCATGGCCCATTCGCCAGAAGGAATCTCCTCAGTCCAATTCCATTCGTCCCCATCACCTTCAAGCTCTACCCTGGAGGATCTGGTTTCCATCTGCAGTGCATTCCAGACTCCGTTTCCTTCAAGCGCAGAATTGTTATCTCCATCAAAACGATGAAACTCAACTCGATAAAAAGCGTTTTCTGGCAAGTCTACAGGCAACTCGGCAGTGACGGTTCCCAAAACTCTCCTCCCTTGTATTTCAGGAATAAAAGCTGAAAGATTCCACCAGCACGCCAGTTCATTCATCTGCGTTCCATCAACTCGGACCGGTTCTGGAACTCCAGTAGCTAGCTGAAAGGAAACTGGAGTGTCCAAGATCGGCGTATCCATATTGCCAGGCTCCAAACTCATCCGGAATTGCAACCCGGAGAGCGTGGTGGATCCTTCCGTCTCAACGACCAGATCAAATACTAATCTATCTTTCCCACTGGACGTTTCTGAAGGCTCTAACTTCAATCTGGCATCCGCCAGGAAATTGTCTCCTGATGCTTGAGAACCGCCCGAGCCCTCCGTTGCGCCAAAATTCGCCTGCCCTGATGTTGAGAGGAAATCAATCGTTGAGCCTGTGACTGCATTCAAAGCTCCTCCAGCGCCACGGAATCGATAATACCTTTCATTCCTCAGTCCAATAGATCTTAACAGTGTCAACTGAACATCCAGAAAACGGATCTGACCATCTCCGCCAGGTATTCCTGGCTGGTCCTCCGGAAAACTGTCCAATGCGTCAAAAAGATCAGAAAATGCATAAGGCGCCTGAATGCCCAATGACGCTTTCATCACATTATTCACATCATTGTTATTTAAATCGCCACTCCCGAACGTTCCTGCATTATACCAGTCCGCCACCGCTGTGTCTCCCACCATGTAAGGCAGTGATTTCACCGTCACTAAACGATCTTCAGCCGCTTGTATCGGCGCTGGAGTTTGTTCTCCATCCAGCGTTCCCGAAGGATCCAATACTTTAAGTCTATAAGTATCACCTTCTTGAGCCTCGTTTGGAATCGGAGCCGCCAACATGACGACCACTTCCGGACTACGGCTGACTCGCAATGACGAATTAGTCCCGATAAATGCAATTGCCAAACCCGCTCCAGCTGGATTGGCTTCAGGACGATAATTCACATAATTGAAAAAATTGGTCCCGGTTTCACTGGGAACTGGAACCCGGATAAAGTCATTCGTAGAACGAGTCAAAGGACGAAAGTTTGCAGACGCTGGAGGTGTAGCAGGCTCTACTGGCTCCATTTCAACTCTGAACTGCAATGAGCGTAACACCTGATTCGTAGAAATGTTTACACTCACTGGCAGAACTAATGTTGAACCCGGACCACCCACAAAATCCTGATTAAACCCAATCGTGCTGAATTGGATATTGTTAAATTCAAACTGCTTCGAGACTTCACTGCTGGGCGAATATCCATCCCTAAATGCACGAG
This sequence comes from Verrucomicrobiia bacterium, assembly GCA_030432175.1. Classification (GTDB taxonomy): domain Bacteria; phylum Verrucomicrobiota; class Verrucomicrobiia; order Limisphaerales; family JAUIHU01; genus JAUIHU01. The sequence continues at coordinate 4,057 of JAUIHU010000101.1, forward strand.
CCCGAAACAGGACATCCTCATTGTCCCCTTGAACAATATTCAATGTCTGCCCTGGTTCATATCTACGGGAATTTTCTTGTCCCTGCGTGGGGCTGGTACCATCCAGTGTGTACCAGATCGTCGCATTGGTTGTTGCTGTTCTGAGAATAAAGGATGATGGATCGTCACCTACAATTTCAGGATTTGAAACCTGAAATCTTATTCGAGCGCTGACTTCTTCACTCGGCAACCTGCCATCCTGAACGGAAATGGATCGCAAGGTCAGGTCTGGTCGTATTGGCGCGATTATATTTGGTGGAAAACCTTCAAAAACTCCGTCTCTATATGGCGGAGGTGTAAATGAACTTCCATTCGGTCCCGGCGAAGGAATTTGGGATCCCGTTTCCCCAAGTGTATAATAAGTTTCAGTCCCACTTTCAGCCAAAATCGCAACAACTACATCATTGTCAAAAGTGCTGTTCACTACAGGAACCAATTCTGTCACTCGCTGTCCAAGCGCATTTTGCGTGACAAGCACTCTTCCTATGACGGGATTCGATACTTGCGGCAACACGACAGTGACGGTGGTGATCCGATATAATGAGTTCGCTCCCAAATCTACCATTAACAGATTACCATCCTGATCTCTTCCCAGACTGACTGGAGTCGCTAAAGAACCAGCAGCGGATGCGTTGGGAAATGTATCTACCGAAAATTCCCCAAACTCATCGTTGAAGTAAACTCTTCTGAGAGAACCGTTACGACTGTCACTGACAAGCAGCCCTGTATCTCCTCCTACCCATAAAACCCCGCGCGGAAAATTAAACCTGGCTTGTGTAGCAACCAAATCATCGCGAAAGCCACTTAAAAACCTGGACCCACTCCCTGCATACAAACTGGGCGTCGTGTCTCCAACCCCTTCAAGTCGCTTGATAGAATGTGTCCCGGAATCAGCAATGTACACATGATTCGCCGGATCCAATGCTACTCCGGAAGGTAAATAGAATTCGGTGGATGCTGTGACTACCCGGCCTTCAGGTGTCAGGTATCTGACGGCATGATTCAATGTGTCCGTAATCCACAAATTCCCCTGCGTGTCCAGAGCGATCCCGGCTGGACTGTTAAATTGGGCTTCTCCAATCGCAGCCCCATCTGCAAATCCCACCGAGCCCCCGGCTAAAAGATGCGTTTCCCGAACCGGCTCAGCTGTTTCTGGGTCCAGAGCCATGTTGATAATCCTGATTCGATGATTTCCAGAATCAGCCACTACCAATAAATCACCCAAAGGTTCAGATCCTTCGCGAAGCGATTCAGGACGGTACATCGGTTGGCTCGCGCTGACAAAAAGAATGCCTTGAGGACTGAAAAACCTGGCTTTGGCTCCTTTGCCTTCTACCTGACCACTGTTGTTGGATCCAGGCAACCCGGCAAAATTAACCTTCTCTCCAGTTTCCGGCACAAACCTGAGGATCCGATTTTGCGCGCTGTCTGTAATATAATGAAAATTGTTCTGATCAACAGCAACACCAAATGGCTCAATAACCTCATTCGTCAATACAGCTGTAAATGTCTGCGCCGAAACGTTTCCAGACGAAACGATCCAGATCCAACTGACTATGAAAAGATAAAAAAGTTGGCTCAGTGCAAGTCTCATGTTTATTGCTCGGTAACTTTCAACCGATAGTATTGGCTCTTCTGCTCAGCCGCCGGAATAAACTCCGCAATTTCTCCATTTCCTACCACCGGATCAGTATTCAACGTTTCCCATTCCCATTCGTGAGAGGCTTGGAGTTCGTCTAAAGAAGTCACGCCTTCGATGGAATAAGTTTTTCCAGGAACGGTATGCCAACTAAGAACCAGTTTTCCATTTTCTGATAACATTGCCGATATATTCAGCTTCAATGTTGATTCAGCGTCCAATGGATGGGTCCCCGCCAGATATTCCTGCAGGTTATTCATCCCATCCATATCTGTGTCTTCAGTCTCAGCAAATTCCGATCCGATCTCATTCCCGAAAAAAGTTTGAATCCACTCAGGACTCACCGAACTCAACGCTGATTCAGGCGGGCTCTGAAGCCATACACCACCACTTCGCGTTTCGACTAAAGCCTGATTGAACGGAGCCACAGCTCCATCCCCCTTCTCCCACCTCAAGGCATATCCCGGCTCGGAATCCAATCCCGAAGGGAGCGTTCCTTCAATCCATCCAAGCAGTTTGTTACCTCGCAGTGGACTTGTGAATGCGTTGAGTGACCACCCACACAACAGGTCCGAAACTGAAAGTCCATGAGTTGTATACGGATCAGGAATGCCTGGCGCAGACACGAAACGAATTGCCATTTCTGGTAAAGCAGCAGCCATAGGTATTGCCTGCACTCTGAAGCTCAACCCTAACCAGTCAGAACCTGGCATGGCATGAAGGTATACCGGGGCTCTGAAATTGGATCCTGGTTGTTGATTAACCAGATGCTCCACTTCCAGTCTCCCATTTGGATCCCAAAACGAAATGGCTCCCTGCTCTGTCACGTTCTGAGAAGCTTCTCCTGACTGGAATTCTCCAATTCCAGATGAGGAGGCAGTCGCTGTGGGGTTCTGAGTTGGAATCCTCTCTCCACCTTGCCAGTACCGATACCAGATAAGTGTGTCCAATCCCAGTGAGCGACGCAAAATTGTCTGCCAATCGAGAAACCTGATTGCCCCATCTCCGCCTGTGAAACCTGCTATATCCGAAGGAAATACATCCATGGCGTCAAATAAATCCGTGTTAGGAAATGGAACCCGAACTCCAAGCGACGCGAGAAATGCGTTGTTAACGTCATCATTCATCAATATGTGATTACCAAATCCCGCTACACTTGTATCTGAAGGATCCAATAATGACGAATTATACCAGGTAGACGGGGAAGAATCTCCCACCAGATAACCTGTTCTACCCACTTTAATTTTCTGCGCAGGCAATGGATTCAATGGAACCACAGCCTGAAATCCGTCGGATGTTCCTGATGGATTCGAGATTCGAACGGTATATGTATCTCCCTCTTGCGCAGTCACAGGAATGGAGGCGCTGATTAATGCGGTTACTGCGAAATTCTCAACCGAAAACTGCGTGTTCGTCCCCAGAAAGGCGACTGCCAGCCTCCGTGTAGTCACCTGATGCTGAACTCCATTTGCATCCAGCAGGTTCTGCTGAATCTCATCAGGTGAAACTGACGGCGCATTGGTCGAAGCTGCAATGACAGGAATAAAATCATCATCCTGCATTGTCACTGCTGAAAAAGGTTCTTCAACCGGATCCGGAAACCCCAAAGCCCCAAATGTCCGGGCGTCTGGTGTGACTTCCACTAAAAATTGCAACGACCGTAATTGTATTTCCGGCTGCAAATCAACAGTGACCGGGATGATTACGCTGGATCCAGGCCCTGCAATCAACGACTCTTTAACGCCTATGATATTTCTATCAACCGGATCGCCTCCCACTACTTCGCTCAGAACCCCATTCAATGAAGACACCATTCTAAGCGAGGTTAAGTCCACATCTTTGCGGTCCCATGATAAAACCCACTCACCCTGCGCATTTTTACGAGTCACCTGCAAGCTGTTGGTTGTAGGATCTGAGCCGTCAATTGTGTAATAAATTCGATTCTCAAAAAACACATTCGTGTTTTGATTTTGAATGCGTATCTCTGTTCCTGCGGGGAAATATCCTGAACTTGGCTGAAAAGTTGGGGCCGCGACTACGATATTAGTGTTGGATCCTGCCCCTCCGTCTGTTGGTCCAGTCAGTGAGGATTCAGTGACTTGTCGCAGCAAATGATAATACCGTTCAGTGGAGTAAACCTGTCCTTCTGCTCCAACGACAACCCCAAACGGTTCTCTAGCCTCCGCCACAGTATTCAACCCATCCAGCCATCCAGGGTATACAGGCCCCCATGTCGCAGGGGAGACTCCATAAAGTGTGTTAACTAACCCGGTTTGAGGATACACCAAACGAACCCGATGATTTAAACGATCAGCAACTATAATAATATCATTTCCAGCCTTGGCGATATGCGCAGGAGCATTGAATAGTGGCTGTGACAATGTATTTCCATCCCTGAAACCGGCAATCCCTTCCTGACCAATCTCACTAATTAATGTTACTGAAGAAAAAGAGCCCAAACCAAAAATTCGAATTACGTGATCCCCTGCGTCACTTACCGCAACACGACCATCATTCAATACAACTATTCCTGCGGCTGTATTGGCAGGTAAAGACCATTCGGGAAGCTGAATCAAATTTTTGTTAAAAATTCCAGGGACCGGATCTTGAATACGATACAGAGCGCCACTTTGTTCCAAAATCAAAGCAGAAGAACTGTTTTCAAGAGTCAAAGCCGCCAACTGCGTAAATCCGTTCCATCTGGAAACAACATTTCCAAATGCGTCAAATCTGAAAACAGCATTCGCTCCTGGATCAGCCACCCATAAATAGAGTTCCCCAGTGTCTCTTTCCTCAATGGCAACATCCACAGGAGCAACCAGCGTGGATGGAGGGGTTGGGAAAGTATAAACTTGATCCTGCTCCAGATCAGCGATGCGGATCACAGAATTTTCCTGATCAGCAATAAAAATCAAACCACTAGAATCCAAAGCGATCCCGCCAGGGGTATGAAATTGCGATTCACCGCTGAGACTACCGTCAAAATATCCAGCAGGATCCAGATTAAACGCGTTGGGGCCACCACCGATCGTATCGACGGAAGGTTGTGCCCATAAAATACCAGATGCAAAGGACAGACAACAAACTGCCAGTCCGGCAAACATCTCGCTAATACGAAGCGTTAATCGTTTTGGATGAAATCCTGTCATGAATGGATTCGCCTTTTAACTTAATACGAATTTCTTGTTGGCATCATTTCTCGGACGTCGAAACCTCGCCTGTTCCTTCAGTCAAGGAGGAGTCAGCGATGCCCCCAGAATCATCCTTTTCGTCTTCTGATTCCTCTTTAGATTTTTTCTTGTGCTTTGGACTCCAATCGTAAGGCCGCCCGCTATCCCAGGCCGATCCACGGTTTTCTTTCTCATCTTTGTCCAAGTCCTCCGGCTTCGTGGCAAGGAAGTCAGTCTTTGCCCTCTGAAAATCTAAATCGGTGACAATCGTCGGAGTGATAAAGATCAATAAATTCACCCTGTTCCGCTCTTTAGCATCCCGCCGAAACAGCAAACCTAATCCCGGAATATCTCCCAGTATAGGAACTTTGGTGGATGTATTGGATTTGGTATCACTGATTAATCCTCCCAGCACTAAAGTATGCGTGTTTGGAATAGTCACGCGAGTTTCCATTCTGCGAATCGCATAGATATTCGCAGTGTTTTCTGTGCCATTTAAAATTTGTCGATCAACCGAATCAATATTCGAAACTTCCGGTTTCACCTGCATCGCAATGTTGCTGTTTGCGGTGATTCTCGGTGTGACCTCTAATACTGTTCCAAGATTCGTGTAAGTCACTTCCGCTGAAGCTGTCACCTGCGCAGATCCAGGATTCACTTTAAATATCGGAAATGCCCGAGTCACCGAAAGTGTGGCTGTCTCGTTGTCCGCAGTGACTGTCCTTGGCGTGGCAACCACTTTGGTATCAGAATCTTCATTTAAAAATGAAAGCGTTGCCGAAAGCCCGTCCGCATTCAAAATCGCAGTGCTGGGTTTAAAACCATTGCCTGTATTTAATGAAAGTCCCCCAACACCAGGATTTAATACGGTGCTTCTGGTCGTTGTCGTGGAAGATCCAGGAGTTTGAGTCACCTGACGACCTCCGGGCAATGTGATGGTTGATGGCTGACCTGGGGATACCGTAGTTGATTCCTGAGAGGTCAACCCATTACCGAATGTAACGTTTTGCTCTCTCAATGTTCCGGACCAGTCTATCCCTTTAACTGACTGGGGATTAATAGAAGTCTCCAGCAGGTTAGCTTCAATTAACACCTGCTTGTTCGGTTGGTCCAGCTCGAAGATCAATTCTTCAACGTCTTCTATTTGCTTCTCAGTCGCACGAAAAATCAGCTGACTGGTTCGAGTATTCACAATCAGTGAACTTCTTTCGTCTTCGGCTTTTAGAATCGGCTGCAAAAGCTCCTGCATTTTAATCGGATCACTGTAATTCAACTGAACCACTTTGGTTAATAAAGGTGGTTTGGCTTCAGGATCTTTGAGCACAATACGATAAATATCAATTTGAGGGTCTGGATCTTCGATCAGCTCCAGATTATGATTCCTCAAGACAGCTTCCAATGCCTGACGCGCTGTGACATTTTCAAATCGAATTGAGATATTCGGATGAGGAATAATCTCTACTGTGCCATCCGGTTTATCCACCGGAACACCATCCAGAATTTTCGGCTCCAACTGATAGTTGATTCCTGCCTGACGCGCCAAAATTTTAATCACATCCGGAAGTGGAGCGTCATCCAGTATGAGAAACGCGCCATCATCGCCAGCCGTCTCTCCAGAATCCGGATCCATGCCCGTTCCCGCCTGAGCATCAGATGAACTCCC
>JAUIHU010000102.1 GCA_030432175.1 Verrucomicrobiia bacterium
CACGACTCCTTCCATGAATTTGTTCTCCAATAACGTCGCTATACGGCCGTCAATGATCACACTGGTATCCAGAAGCAGTACATTGTCCGATTCATTCCTCCTGGCAAATCGGACATAAGGAATGATTAATGAAAAATCATCTTTGTTGCTTCGCATGGCCAGGACCATCCCGATGTAGCCGAACCCAAGAAAGAGAGCCAGCCGAATGGCCCACATGATGTCCTGACCTTCCTGGCTGTTTTCAACAAATATAAATAACTGGGTCCGGTCAATCATCCAGGCCACCAGCGACCCCAATAGCAATCCAAACGTTGCCGCAGAGAAAGCGCGGAGTGAAAAGCCTTTCAGCATTTCATCAATGGCGATCATGAACCCTCCCAAACCAAAACCGATTAATATACCATTCCAACCGGTTTCAATCCATGAACCTGGACGCTGGCTGATCGCGTAGCCTGCCAGTGTGCACAGTACGAGGAAAAAGATTCGAATGACCCAAAGTGATGTTCCCATGGTGATAAAGTTCGGCAATTTCTGGATTTGGCCTGAACTTAACTATCTTAGCCGAGAAGATTAGAAAAACAAAGAGCCAGAACAGACCTGTGATTCAGGGTCTGTACCGATCAGGGTTGATTGTGTCTAGCCAGTCACTGGCCTTTTTCACCCTCAGAAGATTTCCAGAATTCCCAGAACCTTTTTTTCTTGGGCTTGTAGAGCAGCCCGTGTTCGTTGATGTTTGAACTCAACACCGTCAAGTTACTCACCACCAACTGTAGTTTGGATTCCAAAGCTTTGTCTTTCAGCAACGCTCCAACCATCCCTGACCCTGAACTCACGGTTTCTAAAGTTTGCTGCAAAGAAAGGGAAGTCAGCTCAATGTTCTCGAGACTGGATTTGATGGAGTCCCGGTTTTCATCCAGAATTTCGCTGGCTTGTGTGGCTAAACCTTCCAGGTCATCCACGACATCATTGAGTTTTGTGGATAAGTCACGAAACATTGGACCACTATCTTCCAGAGTTGCATCCAATGTTTCCGATGAATTTTTAAGCCGTTCTGAAATGGTTCGAATGTTGTTCAGAGTGACTTTGATTTCCTGAAGATTCTCTTTCGACAGGAGGCTGTCTTCAACATTTGCAAGAATTCGGTTGACGCGCGTCAGGGATTCGCTGGCCTGGTCCATGAATCCATCAGCGCTCTCCAAAATTTGATCCAGACCGAACGGTTGCTCGCTGGCGATGTCATCCCCTTCTTTCAACAATTCGGCGTTCGGCTTGAATTCAGCAGGGCGAATGGCAATGAATTTGTCTCCCAGAAACCCCGCTTGCTCTATGACTGCTACAGATCCCTTGCGAATTGGAAATTCAGATTTCAAACGCAACTGAATCCTGACTGTGCGTTGGTCCTCCGTTAATTTGGCATCTACGACATGCCCGACCTGCACTCCAGATAACAGCACCTGAGCTTGAGGTTTTAACCCCGATATATCTTCCGTTTCAACATACAGGTCGTAGGTGGAATCCAGGAAAGTGGACGACTTGGAGAAGCGCAAAAGAGTAAAAGTCAACAGCGCCAATCCTAAAGCCACAAAGAGTCCTACTTTCCATTCTGCGCTTTTATTTCGGGTCATTTCAGTTTCTTGATCCAGTTAATCCAAACAGTCCTGTTTCCATGCCAGGGGTCGAGACTATTTGTAGGCGTTTGGTAAAATTAATTGTTTTATAAATCAATGTCCTTTGTATCGGCGATTCCATTGACGAATCGGCTCACCAATGGATCGGAACTGCCAAAAATATCATCAGGACTACCTTCCATATGGATGATTCCATTCGCGAGCATGAAAATGCGCTGACCGATCCTTCGAGCGCTTCGCATGTCGTGGGTGACAACGACTGTTGTGACTTTGCAGTATTCATTGACCCTCAAAATCAACTGATCAATGCTGTCAGAAACCACAGGGTCCAGACCCGTTGTTGGTTCATCGTATAGGACAATCTCAGGTTGGTAAATGACAGCGCGCGCCAATCCAACACGTTTTCTCATTCCACCTGAAAGTTCTACCGGCATTTTGGGGCCTGCGCCTTGCAGATCGACCATGTCCAGGGCCGCTTCAACCTTTTTGGTGATTTCTCCATCCGTAAACCGCTTTTCCCTTCTGAGCATGAATGCAACATTTTCAGACACGGTAAGTGAATCAAATAGCGCGGCGCCTTGAAACACCATGGCAAATTTTCTACGAACCTTGAGCAACTCTCGCTCTGTAAGGTGGGTGATATCCAGTCCATCAATCCAGACACTGCCTGCATCCGGTTTTAAAAGGCCGATCAAATGCTTCAACAGTACACTCTTTCCGCCGCCACTCCTGCCGATAATGGCAATCGATTTCCCTTCTTCAACGCGAAGATCCACCCCATTCAAAACCTTGAAATCTCCAAATTTTTTGTAAAGTCCGCGAGCTTCAATCATGGGTTCGAGTTAATCTGAGTTTCTCAACTTTCTTTGTGGTCAGCGCCACTGCTGACTGCCTGTCATAATTCCGGATGCAATAGTTTCGACAATGCCAGCGTCAGGAAAAAATTAGAGATCAATATGAGGATGGATGCTGTCACAACCGCTTCTGTGGTTGCGCGTCCAACTCCCTGAGCCCCTTCACGACAGTGCATTCCACGATAACACCCAACAATTGCAATGATGCCACCAAAGCAGATCGATTTAATCATACCCTCAAGAACATGCGGAGGATCGGTATAGCGCACCAGATTGTGGAAATAGTAAACCGGATCAATCCCCAACAGTTCGGAACCAACCCAGTAACTGGCTGCAATACCAATGACAATGGCTTCAATTGTCAGAATCGGCAGAGCCAGAACGGTTGCAGCAAATCGTGGCGCTACCAGATAATCCAACGGATGCGTCGCCAGGGTACGCAGCGCGTCAATTTGTTCGCTGACTTTCATTGCTCCCAACTCGGCAGCCATTGCAGAACCTACACGCCCAGCGACCATCAGCGCGGTTAAAACCGGCCCCAGCTCACTGCACATGGCCACACTCACTACCGCCCCGGTTGCAGTATCCATCTTGACTTTATGGAACTGAAAGTAGGTTTGAGCACAGAGTACCATCCCGGTAAAAGCTCCGGTCACCAGAACAACGGACTGGGATTTGAATCCCAGAAAATAGAGCTGATAAATCGTGGCCGACCATTGCATGCGCTTCGAGAATATTGCGCGAATGGTCTCAACAACGAAGAGAGTGATTTCTCCCAGTTGCTGAAGCCGACCAATAATCCATTGTCTGATTGAAAATTCCATCTATGAGCAGGACATCTTTCCAAAAAGCAAAGCCTTCGCCAACCAGTAAAACAGGTCAGACGAAGGCTTCAAGAATCATTGCAAATTTTAAGGTCGGCAGGTGTGACCGCAACCCCGAATTGCATCTGCTAATTAACTGCCTACTGTGGTTTCTTCCGGTGAGGCTTTCTGCGAAAATACCAGATGGTCGCCTTCCAGTTCCACAATCATCGGTTCGTTGGCGTGAACGTTTCCCTTTAATATCTCTTCAGCCAGAGGATCTTCAAGGAACCGTTCCACAGCGCGACGCATAGGGCGCGCTCCAAAGGCCGGATCATACCCTTTTTCCACCACAAAATCCTTGGCTTCAGATGTCATACTGAAGTGAATGTTGCGGTCTCTCAAACGATCCACGACTTTAGCCACCTCAAGATCCAGAATCTGAATCAGATTGTCTTTGGTCAGCGGACGGAAAACAACGATATCACCGAGACGATTTATGAATTCAGGACGGAAAACACGTTTAGCTTCATCCATGATGACTTCGCGCATTTTCTCGTAATTCGCTTCTTCCCGGATCGGTGTGAAACCAAGAGCGCCGTCTTTTTTCACCAATTCTGCGCCGATATTGGAGGTGAGGAGAATGATTGTATTTCTGAAATCAACCACTCGTCCGACGTTGTCTGTCAGTTTCCCTTCTTCGAGAATCTGCAACAACATGTTCATCACATCGGGATGCGCCTTTTCAATCTCATCGAAAAGCACAACGGAATAAGGCCGACGACGAACCTGTTCAGTCAATTGCCCGCCTTCTTCATACCCAACATAGCCTGGAGGCGATCCAACGAGCCTGGAAACGGTAAATTTTTCCATGTACTCACTCATATCCAGTTGAATGAGTGATTTACTGTCGCCGAACATGACTTCGGCCAGCGTTTTGGCGAGTAAAGTCTTACCAACTCCAGTAGGCCCGAGCAAAGCGAAGGTGCCAATTGGCCGCTTCGGATCTTTCAGGTCGGCGCGTGATCGACGCAGGGCTTTGCATAGTGAGCTGAAAGCTTCCTGTTGTCCGACCACCACCTGAGAAAGTTCATTTTCAAGTGTTAACAGACGTTGTGCCTCACCTTGTTCAATGCGTTTCAGCGGGACTCCTGTCCATTTTGACACAACCTGAAGGATGTGCTCCGTATCGACAAGAATGCGTTTTTCACTTCTTTCCGAAGCCCAGTTCTTCAGCGAATCTTCCAAAGCTTCCTTCGCCTGCTTTTCCTGATCACGCATTGAAGCGGCTTTTTCAAAGTCCTGCTCGCGAATAGCCCTTTCTTTCAGAGATTTAATCTCTTCAATTTTCGCTTCCAAATCTTTGATTTCCGGAGGGCGAGTCATGGATTTGATTCGCGCTCGTGATCCTGCTTCATCCATCAAATCAATGGCCTTGTCGGGCAAAAACCGGCCTGTGATATATCGATCAGACAGCCGCACTGCTGAATCAAGCGCGCTGTCAGTAATTTCTGCATTGTGGTGCTCTTCGTACTTAGGACGCAGCCCTTTCAGAATCAAAACGGATTCCTCTATGGATGGAGCTTCAACAACGACACTTTGAAAACGACGTTCAAGAGCAGCGTCTTTTTCAATGTACTTGCGATATTCATCCAGAGTAGTCGCTCCAATACATTGTAATTCACCACGACTCAAAGCCGGTTTAATGATGTTAGACGCATCCATGGTTCCCTCCGCAGAACCAGCCCCAACAATGGTGTGCAATTCGTCGATGAAAAGGATCACGTTTTTCGCCCGGCGAATTTCATCCATAACCGCTTTGATGCGTTCTTCGAATTGTCCCCGATACTTTGTTCCTGCAACCATCAGCGCCAGATCCAGGGTGATCAAACGTTTTTCTCGCAGAATCTCTGGAACATTGCCTTTAGAAATCTCCTGAGCAAGCCCCTCTACGATCGCTGTTTTCCCGACACCAGCTTCCCCCAGCAACACCGGGTTGTTTTTTGTTCGACGGCAAAGAATCTGAATAACCCGCTCAATCTCTCCCTCCCGACCAATCACCGGGTCCATGTCTCCTTTGCGAGCGATTTCTGTCAGATCCCGTCCAAAAGCCTTGAGAGCAGGAGTTTTAACATCCTTTTTGTCAGAAGGACTCTTTTCAGCGTCCTCAGGACCCATTGTGTCCTCGTCAGAATTATAATTAGGATCCAACTCCTTCAAAATCTCCTGACGCGCCTGCTCAATATCAACATCCAGGCTTTTCAAAACCTTTGCAGCATACCCTTCACCTTCACGTAAAAGGCCAAGCAAAATGTGCTCGGTCCCAACATATGTGTGACCCAGAATTTTCGCTTCTTTTTGAGCCAGGTTGAAAACTTTTTTGACGCGTGGAGTGTACGGAATGGATCCAGATTGTTTCTGTTCAGGCCCGGCGCCGACCTGCTTTTCGACTTCCTCTCGAACTGTTTCCAGATCAAGGTCCATCTTTTGAAGCACATTCACCGCTACACCTTGTCCCAATTTAATCAGGCCGAGCAATAAATGTTCGGTTCCGACGAAACTGTGATTGAAGCGATCTGCTTCTTTTCTTGCCAAAGCCACTACCTGCTGGGCTCTTGGTGTCATGTTGTGAGTGCCTTCGTCGCTGTCGCTCATAAATCCAAGAATGCTATGGGTCAATCAGTTTGTCCAGGTCTCTCCCGCGAAGAATCTATCTCTTTGGGAAGTTTAGGGACCGGGCGTTCCAGGTTTTGCAATCTCTCTCTCAGCATGTCTGCGCGGATTGCGTCCCTCTCTTCAGGTGTTAGTTTTTCGTTGTAATTACGACGTAAATGCGCGGGTTGAGTCAGTACAAATAATTCATCAACGGTTGTCCTGTAAGATTCTGGGAAAAACTCCAGATCAATTCCAAGTCGTATTAATGAAAGCAAGTTCAGGGCCTCTTTGGATGCAATTGTGTAGGCATTGGATAAAATTCCATACGCGCGGCCAATCTGGTTGCAAAGCGATTTTGGTTTCTTTTCCAATAATAGAGCGCGAGCATTTTTTTCCTGCTCAATGATCTGGGCCAGAACCTTATTCAGTTTTTCAATAATTTCCCGCTCTGTTTCCCCTAGTGTGCGCTGGTTTGATATTTGAAAAATATTTCCCAACGCTTCACTTCCTTCTCCATACAGCCCCCTAACCGCGAGTCCAAGTTTGCCAACAGCCTGAATCGTCTGGCTGATAGAATCTCTTAAAGCCATCCCTGGCAAATGAAGCATCGCGCTGACACGAATGCCTGTTCCCAAATTAGTGGCGCAAGCAGTAAGATATCCAAGCTTGGAATCAAATGCGTATTTGGCTTTGCTTTCAAGCGCTGTGTCCAATTCATCCACCGCTTTCCAAGCCGCCATTAACTGCAGACCAGGGCACAGAGCCTGCATCCTTAAATGGTCTTCTTCGTTAATCAGAACGCATAGGTGTTCACCTTTTCCAACAACCAGGCCACTCCCAGAGGATTTGGCTGCATGTTCTCGACTGATCAGGTGACGTTCCATCAATATGTTTTTGTCCAGACCATCCAGATCGCTCATTGCACAGGAGAAGGATCCCGCCATCTGCGGAACTGACTGAACTGTTTCCAGCGCCTTTTCCAGCACGGCTTCCCGTTGCGCCTCGCTTGCGTGTTCAGGGAACGGAAATTCTTCAAAATTTCTCGCCAACCGGACTCTGCTGCTGAGCACAATACTCATATTCGGGCCATCTGTTTGAAGCCCTCTTGCTGGAGGAGTCAGGAAGTCATGGATGTTTTTCGTCATTTATTCAATAACCAGAAACTTCTAAATAATGGCGTAATCTTGTCTCCGCAATGTAACTTTCCCGAAAATTTCAAAAAAGAATGGAGCTGCTCGTAAAAAATCAATCATCAATCTTTAGCGCTGGACTCAAGTTGGACCTTCAAACTTTTTATCTCATCTCGGAGCGTTGCTGCTTGCTCAAAATTTTCAAGGGCTATGGCTTCTCTGAGCTTTTCCTGTTTTTGTTCCAGTTTTTGAGAGATATCTATCCGCTCTCTTATTCCTTCAGGGGCTTTTCCAATGTGTCTGGAACCCTTATGCATATTCTTCAAGGCAGGCTCCAACAGCTCAGAAAATGTTTTGTAGCAGACAGGACACCCCATCCTGCCAGTTTTCCTGAACTGACCCAACTTGTATCCGCACTGAGGACAGGTTTGAGTATCTGACTTGGATTGAACGGATTTTAAGCCGCTGATTTTTCCGGAGAATATAATATTCTTCTTCGTTGCATCACTGGCATCCGATGCTTCTTCTTCCTCCAGAATGTCTTCTTCACCTTCATCTTCTTCGGAATCAGTAAATTTTCCCAGATTCTCTGCAAACATTTTGGCGAGTGAAAACGAAGTTGGATCGTCAACGCCTTTCTCAGAGGCGCATTTCTCGCATAAGTCCAGTTTCTGGACTTTATCATCCACGACTTCAGTCAGGTGGACGGTCGCTTCATTTTGTTTGCAAACACAACACTGCATATGAATTGGTTTTAATTATGCCCAAACATTAACTGGAAGCTCCCAATGCCACAACCCAAGAAAAAGCAAACGATAGAGTTTTTAGATAAAAAAACTCCTGAACTGAGATCCATGTTCAGGAGTTTTTTATGAATTACTTGTTTTAACCAACGAAATCGATTCGAACCGGTAGAGGATCCAATCTTCTAATGCTAGGCTGGAATCAAAGGGCCTGAGTTTGCAACCAGGTCTTTATATCGATTGATAATTGCTGTGGTGTGTGGACCAGGAGTTCCATTTCCAATTTTACGCGCATCCACCTCAACTACTGGAATCACTTCAGCTCCTGTGCCTGTCAGGAAACATTCGTCAGCTGTGTACACATCGTAGCGGGTGAGGTCACGCTCTAAAACTGCGAGACCAAGTTCCGATGCGAGTTCCATTGCAACATGACGGGTAATACCACGCAGGGCGCCGGCGGTGACCGGAGGTGTCAGAACTTGTGAACCTTGAACCACAAACACATTATCACCAGTACACTCTGCGATGAAACCTTCAGTATTCAACATCAAGGCTTCCTCATAACCAGCATGCAATGCCTCCATCTTCGCCATAATGTTGTTTAAATAATTCAACGACTTGATGGCGGGGTTGATTGCGTTCTGGGTATTTCTGGTCGTTGCAGGATATAGCTGGATTTTACCTGCAATGATGATGATGGAAGGCTTTTCGCAAGAGTATGGGCTAAGTCCCAATCCACCTGCGCCACGTGTGATGACCAAGCGTACATACCCATCGCGAATCTGATTTTCCCGACAGGTGTCCAGTACGGCTTGCGCCATCTCTGACGGACCTATCGGTATGTTCAACATGATCGCTTTGGCTGATGCATACAGTCGATCTACATGTTCCTGCAACTTGAAGACTCGCCCGTTGTAGGCCCGAATCCCTTCAAATACGCCGTCTCCGTAAAGCAGACCGTGATCAAATACCGAGATCCTTGCATCGTCTTTGTCAAAAAAACGACCGTCGATGTAGACTTTCATTAGTTTTTGTCCTCAGGGGACTCTATGGAATCAAAAGGATTGTTGGTGAACTGATCATTCTCGTTGGAATCTTCGGACTCCTCTTCGATGTGATCGTCATCGTCATCGTAATCCTCTTCCTCTATTTCTTCTGGTGGAGGTGATTTATATGGATTCGGAGCGCGTTTTTGCTTTGGTAATGGATTGATCAGAACAGAAACACGTCGTCCCATCTTTTTAGGATAACCATCCGCATGTCCAAAGATTTCCAGATCATCCACAAACTTGCGAATCAAGCTCATCCCAATTTCCTGGTGAGCCATTTCCCGGCCTCGATATCGCAAAATGATGCGAACCTTCATGTCCTGACAAAGAAAATCCACCGCTCGGTGTTTTTTAACTTCCAGGTCATGCGGGTCAATGTTGGGCCGGAGCTGAACTTCTTTAATCTTGTTGGCGCTCTGTGCCTTTTTGTTTTCCTTTTTCTTCTTGGACTGCTCGTATCGATATTTGCCGTAATCAATCAATCGACAAACCGGTGGCCTGGCTTGCGCCGCCACCTCCACGAGGTCCACGCCTTCCTTTTTCGCCAGTTCAATGGCTTTATTGAGAGGAAGCACTCCTAATTGAGATCCGTCAGTGCCGACAACCCGGACTTCCCGGGCTCGGATTCTGCCGTTGATATTGGTGCGCTGGGAGGGTCCCCGACGCCGAAAATTCTTTTTACCGCCTCTCAAAACACCTCCATGTCACGGGTTGATCACTGCTATTCATTCAATGGTGGCCGCAGCCGATGAGCATTACTTGTATCATTGCTATCCGCTCTTATTGCGGAATTTCAACAAGTTTGTTTCACTACCGGCGCTGGCTGGTCGTTTGTTTTGGTCTTTTCTGGTTTTGGTTGATGCGAGTGATGTTTCAACTGCCTGTCAGCCACTTATGAGCGGTTGGCCTGTGCAGGAAGCATATTCACTCCCGACATATTACAGCTTAACAGATGTATGGTGCAATAATGTCGGTCTCTTCTTACTAACCCGGAAAAACCGTCGTTTACAAGTAATTTTACGTGTCTTGACACTCTAATTTCACTAATCTCAAAAAATTGAACTATGGCAGATATTCGACCATTCGCCGCTTTGCGGCCACAACCGGAATTGGCTTCACAAATTTGTGAACTCCCTTATGACGTGATGTCTTCTGATGAAGCCCGTGTTATGGCAGAGGGAAACCCACTGAGTTTTCTGCGTGTCAGCAAACCTGAAATTGAACTGGACCCAGGTATTGCGCCGGATGATCCGGCGGTATATGCGCACGGAGCTAAGAATTTTAAAGATCTTCAAGATAAAGGCGCGCTGCGTCAGGACGCCAGTCCGTGCTATTATCTATATCGCCAGATCATGGGAAATCATTCTCAGATCGGACTTGTGGCGGTTGCAAGTTGTCAGGAGTACCTTGATGGGATCATTCAGAAACACGAGTTCACTCGTCCGGATAAAGAGGATGATCGCGTGCGTCACCTCGAAGCTCTCAGCGCTCAGACCGGTCCGGTGTTTCTCACTTATCGGCGCAGAGATGACATGGATAAACTGGTTAACGACTGCGTTTCTAGAGATCCGGAAGTGGACTTCACCGCCAGTGACGGGGTGCGTCATTCCGCCTGGACCGTTAACTCAGCGGAACAGATCCAGCA
>JAUIHU010000103.1 GCA_030432175.1 Verrucomicrobiia bacterium
ACTGACGAATGGCGCTTTGAAGCTGGATGAGCTGGGATTGGATCCACAAACAATTTCCAGTATTGTTTCACAAGTCAATCAAGCCGAATCCAGTGAGGGTAAGAGTCTGGCCTTGATTCAATCATTAATTCCAACAGTGACCAGTCAACTGAACAAGGAGGGTCAGAACAGTCAATCTTCCAAGACATTGGAAAATATCAGCATGCAACTGATTCCTGCCTTGCTTTCATCGCAAACCGGGGCTGAGAAAGATCAGACGCAAGCATTGACAGGGGCGTTGCTGAAGACTTTGCAGACTCAGAGTTCCGGGGCTGGCGGGGCGCCTCCTTCTACTGAGGCTACAATAGCATCACTCGCTGCATCTTTGCTGGCGGAAGAAACAGGGACTGATCCAGCGCTTGCCAATGCAATTTTACAAGCCACACAAGCTAATTTGCAGAGACAACAACCCAATCCCTCTGGTGTAGGAACGACGACGCCTGCTGGATCCGGGACAAATTCAGTATCACAGCCCAGCCAGACCACGAATGATCCGTTTGCTGAAGCTTTGAACCAACTATTGAAGGATTTATGATTTAATTCGGCTCTGAGGACTGCCGTATAGAATTTCAAGCTAACTCGACACAGAGAACAAAAAGAAAGGCGTCGGAACTAAGTCCGGCGCCTTTCGTGTACCAAGAGAGAGAAGTAAATCCTAAAGAGATAGAATTACATTACTTTGTTAGCAACTTAAGCAGCCGCTACAGCATTTCGGTTTTTGAACCGACGGTAAGCAATCAGCCCGCCGCACAGTAAAGCTCCAACAGCGCCATAAACTTCAGGCTCTGGAACCGGGGCATATTCATAAGCAACCAGAACAGTAGCTGTTCCTGCAGCTGTGTAAGCTCCAACCACTCCAGAGGTCACATTCAGGTTACCATCCCCAGAAATTGGAAGATCGATAAAGCCTGCGCCTGTAAAGAGCGCCAAATCTCCAGAAGCAGTCAATACAGCGCTTTCAGATGCGGTATCTGTAGCTCCTGGGATAATAATCCCTGATGCGCCACCAAAATCAATCGTTCCATCGAAAGCAGCCATACTAAGCGTACCGCTTGCTGTCGGAGTTGTGATTACGATAGGTGTCGTATCGGGACGTTGGAGTTCCATAGTTCCGATCGCAGAATAATTTTTCGGTCCAGCTCCACCGATGTTTTCCAGCTGAACATCTCCAGTAGTCACACCGGTTAAAGTGAAAGTCACTTTAGTCAGTGTTCCTAAATGTTCTGGCACGTTATACTTTGGTACCGATATGGTTTCACTCCATGGGAACAGAGTGGAACCCGAAGGAGCTGACAGTGTATGAGTAATGACACCACCACTGGCAGCGCTTACGCCTAAAGCCAACGCTCCGACCAACGCAGATTTGAACATGATTTTGTTCATAATGTTTCCTATTCTCTTTGGGTTTACTGGTTTTGTTTTGAGTAGAATTCCAAAGATAATCTTAGAAATCCGTTCTCCCAAAACTAGTAGCAGATTAGTTGCCAACAATTGGATAAGTCAAATTGAATTGCAAATTAGTCGGACATCCTAGGCTTCTGCTTCAAAAATTCGATTTCCAGCTTTCGTAATGAACCAGGAATCGCTAAGGATGTTGGCGTTATGGCAACCTTGGTTTTTGACATAGAAACAGCGGGGCTTTCCCGGGAACATTTCGATGAGTTTCAGCAGGGTTACCTTTTTCGTGAGGCAGACCAGTTGGAGGATGAGTCGGAACGTGATGCGAAACGGGACGAATTAGAAAAACGCTTCAGTCTTTGGCCCCTGACCGCGCAAGTGGTTTGTATTGCCATGATGAATGCCGACTCGGAACGTGGCAAGGTATTGTTTTTGGCGGATGATTATGAACCACCCGAAACACCACACCAAACTGTTGCATTTGAGCCATGTATGGATGAAATTGACCTTCTCGGCCTGTTCTGGGAAGCAGCCCGTCATTACGATCACATTGTGACCTTCAACGGACGCCGATTTGATGTGCCTTTTCTGTATCTGAGATCCGCGGTATTGGGCGTTCCTATCTCCAAAAAGAACTGGTTAGGTTACCGATTTCAGCACGAACCGCACTGTGATCTGGCGGATCAGTTGAGCTTTTACGGCGTCAGTGGCAGAGACGGCGCCGCCCGGAATTTCAACCTCGATTTCTATTGCAAAGCATTCGGAATCACTTCCCCGAAAGGCGAAGGCGTCACCGGAGCCGATGTCCCTCGCCTGCTGGAAGAAGGTCGAACCCAGGAGATTGCAGAGTATTGCGTTCGCGATACATTTGCAACGTTGAAACTCTATCACATTTGGAAAGAGCGTTTAGCTGGGGTTCGGTAATTATTACGGAAAAAATATGCTGATATTGTCCAATGTCTCAAAATCCTTCGGTGGCAGAACGCTGCTGGATGAAGCTTCTTTATCTATTACCCGTGGGGACCGCGTCGGTCTGGTTGGTCCGAATGGAGCTGGAAAAACCACCTTATTTTCGATGATTCTGGGGAAAGTGGACCCGGATGGCGGTGTGTTTCAGTTAGAGCGCAATACGACTCTCGGGTATTTGCCGCAGGAGAGCGCGCCAGTGGGAGAGGAGACGGCATTGGAAATCGCGATGTCGGTGAATGACGAATTTGTTCGACTGCGAAAACTGGTCATGGACTGGGACAGTGTGCCGCATGATGAGTTGGAGGAACTGGATCATGACCGGATTTTCAGTCGATTTGATGAGTTGGGTGGCTATCAGGTTGAGCCGAAAGCCAAGAGGATACTGAAAGGATTGGGATTCAAGGACGCCGACTTTGACCGACCTGCCAGGGAATTGAGTGGAGGATGGGTGATGAGAGCGCATCTGGCTCGATTGTTGGTCATGGAGCCGGATCTCCTGATGTTGGATGAACCGACGAACCATCTGGATTTGGAGGCATTGCTCTGGTTTCAAAACTATTTGAAATCTTATCCAGGCGCTCTGTTTGTTATTTCGCACGATCGCAGTTTTCTGAATGAGCTGGTGAATGCGATTGTTGAAGTCAACCAGGGCAGGCTGGACAGGTACACGGGTAATTACGATGATTTTGTCAGGCAGAAAAAGGAACGACAAATCCAGCGCCAGGCAGCATACGAAAATCAGCAAAAAGAACTGCAGCGGTTGCAACGATTTGTGGATCGATTTGGCGCTAAAGCATCCAAAGCTTCTCAGGCGCAGAGCAAGATCAAGCAAATGGAACGCATGGAACTGATCGAAGCTCCGGAAGCGGCCGCGGCAACGGTGAGTTTTCAATTTCCACAACCTAAGAGGTCCGGTCAGCGGGTAATGACTTTAAAGAATCTCTATTTCTCTTATGGAGAGAAGAAAGTTTATGAAGGTGTTGAGTTTCAGGTGGACCGTGGTGAAAAAACAGGGTTGGTCGGCCCAAATGGAGCTGGTAAATCCACTTTGTTAAAACTATTGGCGGGTGTATTGCAGCCTCAATCCGGCAATCGAGAACTGGGACATGAGGCCAAGGTCGGATATTTCTCCCAGAATCGAGCTGAGAATTTGAATCTGAAAAACACCGTTCTGGATGAGACATTTGAAATTCAGAATCCTGCCACCGAGCAAATGGCCCGTAATTTACTCGGATCTTTCCTCTTCCGAGGGGACGATGTTTTTAAGAAAGTTGGCTTGTTGAGCGGAGGTGAAAAAAGTCGGCTGGCTCTGGTGAAACTCCTGTTGGATCCACCCAATTTCCTGTTACTGGATGAGCCAACGACACACCTTGATATCCCAAGTATAGACGCGTTGATTCAGGCTCTGAAGGCTTACACCGGAACTCTTTACTTCGTCAGTCACGATGTTCATTTTATCCGATCCATAGGCGACCATATTGTCCATGTTGAGGAGGGAAAACTGACACGCTATCCGGGTGGTTACGATTATTACCTGGAGAAAACAGGAGCCATCAATGCGCAATCTTCGGTTGGCTCTCCGGTGGGTGACAAACTATCTACGGGCGAAGACAAGTCGGAGAGAAAGCAAAAGACCAAAGAGCAGAAACGACTGGAAGCCGAGGCTCGAGTGGAGCGGTCTCGCATTCGAAAGAAACAGGAGAAGGTGGTTAAGGAATTGGAAATCGAGATTGAGAAGTTGGAAGGCCGTTGCGAGGCAATCCATCATGAACTTTTGGATCCGGAGGTCTACGGCCAACAAGAAAAGGCCAAATCGTTGAACCAGGAATTGAAAGAAATCCAGGACCGCTTACCGGAGCTGCATGAAAAATGGGAGCATGAGGCGACTGAATTGGAGTCGATCTGAACAATTGGAACTGGAATGACCTTACTTGTTCGCCATCCACTCCCTGGCCCGCTCCAGAATTTTTCGTTCTTCTTCAGTCAGGCTTTGGATGCCCTGTTTGGAAATCTTGTCCAGAATGGGGTCCACTTTCTGGCTTATAAACTCAGTGGGTGAAAGAGGACTTTCCTCCGAATCAGCGTTTTGAGATTGCTGTTGTCTGACACGGTTGACGTTTTTTCTCCACTGATTTGTCTGGCGTCGCTCATACCAACTGGATCCGCCTCTGTTAAAAAGATTTTCCAATCCTAAAGCTTCTTTCCAGGTCTGACCGCTTGCTGCGACCTGTTTGGTGTAAATCAACCCAAAGACAAGACCGCCGAGGTGAGCCATATGAGCGACCAGAACAGCATCCCCACCATCGGGTCTGTCCAGAAAGAACATAATCACAGTAAAACCCAACACTCCATACAGCAAGGCACGAGCGCTCAAAGTGATTGGGATAATGAAGAAGAGCAGAACGGTAATTCTTCGGTAGGCATATAGAACACCGAAGGCAGCCAACAATCCAAATGCCCCAGCAGATGCGCCAACCGTCGGAAGGTCAGCGATCCAGCCAGGCGCTATTCGTCCACCAACCACTTGTGCCAATCCTCCAGCGACGCCCGATAGCAGATACAATTGAAGAAATCTCTTTTTGCCGAGATCGTCTTCCAACGGCTTTCCAATCGTGTAGATCACCAGACCATTCACCAGAATGTGTAAAATCCCGCCGTGCATGAATTGAAAGGTGAGGATCTGCCAGATGTAACCACTGGAGATACCATCCCAAGACAGGGCGAGGTATTGATCAAAAGCGTTTTGTGCCTGGATACTGAAAAAACTGCGGACGACCATTTGAATCAGAAACACAAGAACGCAGATCGCCAGGATTTTTACAGTGACGGAATCCCAGCGTTGGTTTCGGTTCCAGCTCGAATAGGAAGAAGAGCCGTAGCTCCTCATGTATGGCCGATCGTCTAACATGATTGAATCCAAATTAGTCACGAAAAACTAGGCTGGCAATGATGCGTTTAATATTTGTTCATTGGACTCATGATCCAAACGCTTCAAAGCATTCAGTAGCTGTTCCAAATTGAGTCGGTATGGGTCAGGTTCCTTCTTCAATTTCAGAGATTGTATTAAATCTATAGCCGCTTTTTGTACGGGCTGCGGCCCATGGATCTCCTGAACAAATCGCAAAAACTTCATGCACATGAATCCATCAAACCAGTGGTAAAATCTTCGGATCATGCCCGCTCTGTCCTGGTTTTTCGTAGAGCGCAAGATTCTCTGAACATGATTCAATCCATTCCGACTGTTCACGAATGCCTTCATGGCAGGACTCCATTGAGCAGAGATTTCATTGAATTTCACCACGCAGGAATTCATGGACTCTGGTTTCTCTTTGGAAGAAAGCGTTGGATCGACTGAATTGAAGAATGTTTCCATTGATCTGAAAAACACTCCTAAATCTCTGAACCCGACAAATGGTTCAACATTCCAGACTGGCGAATCCGGAATAGAAGGATTCAAATTATTCAACATATCTCCCACAGCCTTTCCGGTCCCAAATGGCACGCGGTCAGAGATTCTTCCTGAGGGATGAACCTTGCAATCGTTCAGATGTATAAAGGGGCCTGCCTGAATCAGTTTATGAACAAAATAAAAATCCTCACCCGCTTGACGCCGGTTCATTCCGCCAACACGCGCATAAGCATCCACCCTCGACATCATGCACGATCCAACTGTATGTGGAGCCTGAGGAAATCCTGTTTGTAATAAAGCCAGGCGATAGTAACGCAGTCCAAGCTCATACAGTTGAATGGCTTCGACTTCGCGCGAACCCATGGACGAGTGAATCTGATGTTCGAAAAAGGCATGGGCTCCCGTTGCTTCGGGATGTGATTTCAAGGCTGCTTCAAGCGCGCAAAAGTAAGCCGGATCACATAGACAATCGGCATCGAGACAAAGAATCCATCCATCCGGGCGCTGCAGTTTTTGAAAGCGTCTGAGGGCCTCGTCCATCAATAGTTTGCGAGCCGAGCCAACTCCCGCCGCTTTGGGAGCCCAATCCGGCGCTTGAATCGCGAAGAGATTCATCCAGGCAGGGATCTCGGACTCCAGCCACGAAGCCAGAATGTTTCGATTCTGAAAATGTTGGATTTGGGAGTGATGCAGCGACTGGATCTGATCTCCGTCCGACGGGTGCGTGTTGAATCCAACAAGGACCTCCACCTTGTATCCTGAAGGTGGTTGATTTGTTTCGGCAAGAGATTTGAGAGTGAATCTCAGTTCGGGCTCGTTGCGGCATGGAATGGTGACAATGAAATGGACATCCGGATCAGGCGAAGCGCTTAGAATTTGTGAGTGGACGGGAAAGCGTTGCAGGTAAGTCGATAAAGGTTCTTTCATTTGCCATTCTGCAGGTGTGAGCAAAGTTCGATGCAGTCCTGGGAGCGCTGAACCCCGGCTTGGCACATGGAGCCAGCATTTGAGGTAGGGCAGAACTGCCAAGAGCCACCCGCCTTAATTCGAATCCCTTTCAGCAGACTGTTGAATTTGACTTCCAAACTTATTTGCATGAGATTCCTCTCTCTGAAATCTGGTTGTCAGGGAAACTTGATTTCAATCCGGATCCGCCTCAGGTTGTTCAAGTTTTCATTTTTAAACACTGCACATGAAATCGTTTCAACTCATTTGTCCTTACGAGCCTGCCGGCGATCAACCTGAAGCTATCCGGTTGTTGTCTCAGGGGTTGGAGAAGGATCATCGGGAGCAGATTCTGTTGGGAGTGACGGGGTCCGGTAAAACATTCACCATGGCGAATATCATTGAAAAGTACAACCGCCCGACCTTGATTATTTCTCACAATAAAACGTTAGCTGCTCAATTGTACGCAGAGTTTAAATCGTTTTTTCCAAAAAATGCGGTCGAGTATTTCGTTAGTTATTTTGATTATTATCAACCGGAGGCCTACATTCCCCGGACAGACACCTATATTGAAAAAGACTCTTCGGTAAATGAGGAAATTGAGAGACTGCGCCTGTCAGCGACGAGTTCATTGCTCTCCAGGGAAGATGTGCTGGTGGTATCCAGTGTGTCCTGCATTTACGGAGTTGGAAGCAAGGATGATTTCGCTGCAATGGCGGCAACAGTGAAAGTGGGGGAAACTTTCGGAAGACGCGCATTTCTGGAGAAACTTGTGGATCTCCAATACATACGCGATGATCGCAAGTTCGAGCGCGGCCAGTTCCGCGTGCGCGGAGATACTGTAGATCTGAGGTTGGCTTATCGCGAGGATGCTTTGAGAGTGGAGTTTTTCGGTGAAGAAATCGATCGGATCCAGCGGTTTGATCCGATGACCGGGTATGTATTTGATGAACTGGATCGGATTTGTGTTTACCCTGGCAAACAATTCACAACGCCTGCCGACAAGCTGCGTATCGCACAACGGACTATCCAGGCGGAACTGTTAGAGCGACTTGAGTGGTATGAGAAACAAGGAAAGTATCTCGAAGCTCAGCGATTAAAAACACGTGTGGAGTATGATCTGGAGATCCTGCGAGAGATGGGATATTGCAGTGGCATTGAGAATTATTCCCGACATTTGGACGGACGAGAGCCAGGGACGCGACCAGGCACGTTGATCGATTTCTTTCCAGAAGACTTCTTGCTGATCATTGATGAATCTCACGCGACTGTACCGCAAATCGGAGGAATGTATGCTGGAGATCACGCTCGCAAATCCACATTGGTCGAACATGGATTTCGCCTTCCGAGCGCATTGGATAATCGTCCGATGAACCAGGAGGAGTTCCGAGAAATTCAAGGTCCAACTGTTTATGTCAGCGCAACTCCAGGTCCAATGGAAATGAAATGGAGTCGTGGACGCGTTGTTGAGCAGATTGTGCGTCCCACTGGACTGGTGGATCCGCCGGTGTCCATCAGACCATTGAAAGGACAGATTGATGATTTAATAGAAGAAGCGCGAAATCGGGTGGAGAAAAAGCAGCGGGTTTTGGTGACAACTCTGACCAAGAAAACCGCAGAAACATTGACAGATTATTTGCGTGATATCGGGATTCGTGTGAGGTATTTGCACAGTGAAATTGATGCGATCGAGCGAGTGGAGATATTAAGATCGCTGCGCAAGGGAGATTTTGATGTTTTGGTGGGAATCAACCTTTTGCGGGAAGGGTTGGATATTCCGGAAGTGGCTTTGGTGGCCATCCTGGATGCAGACAAGGAAGGCTATTTACGGTCCACGACCAGTTTGATTCAAACAGCTGGAAGGGCGGCGCGGAATGAAAACGGGGAAGTTATCTTATACGCGGACAAGAAAACGCGCAGTATTCAGGCATTTCTATCCACCACGGAATATCGTCGAAGCAAACAGTTGGAATACAACAAGCAGCATGGGATCATTCCCAAATCCACGACACGACCAATAGAAGAAAGTCTATCATTTGAGAAAGTGGCCCGAGATGCTGAGTCGGCTGCGTTGAAAGAAACTGGAGCCGACTACAATGTGGTTGAGACGATCAGAGAATTGGAGGCGGAGATGCTGGAAGCTTCGGAGCGATTGGAGTTTGAAAAAGCCGCTTTGTTGAGAGATCAGATACAACGGTTAAGAAGCACAGGACAGGAGGGAAATCAAAGTGATGGAACGAATTCGTTTAATGCGCGGACGCCCAGGAAAAAATTTTGGAAACGGAAACGATCACCGGGAAAATCGAAATAGTCTAAGCTCCTTTTAAGCGAGAATTTAATTCGACATTGATTTTAAACTGGAAAAAGGCTTTATAGAATTATGGGCGTTGAAATTCGTCAGGCAACAGTCAGGGATTCACTTTCCTGGTTGGAATTACTTCAATCTTCACTGAGTGGAGAGTATCAAGACAAGCAGGTATATGAAGCAGACTGGGTTGTTGGCCAACTCAAGCCTGAGAGCCCCGTTGTGACTTGGGTTGCTGACAATGACGACACCCTATCAGCCGCTGTCAGCATCCTCAAATCACCTAAGAGTGAATCTTCAGTTGCGGCTAAGGAGCATATCATCAATCTGGGTCGACTCCTTTATCGTCCAGAATCGCTGACGGACGGATCTTTACTTTCGTTGATTGGCAGTATCTGCGCTCATGCGGATGAGGCTCATCAGATCCTGATCACCCGAGTCCTGGCCTCTGACAGACTGATTCAGGAATTACTGGAGAATCTGGGATTTCACTGTTTAGGCTATCAGCCATACAAGCATATGTTGAGGTCCAGGGAAGGGATCCTTTTTTATGCCAGAGGGGCGGAGCGCGCGCCATTGGAGCGGGCGCCGATAGCTAGTTCTTCCACCGCCATTCAGCCTTTGGCTTCCAGGGCTTTGCAAGCTATGGGACTTCCCAGTTTGTTGCGGGTGCAGGACTCAGTGACTGCTTATCCGTTGGAGGCTGAGGTCAAAATCAAAAGGACAGGTTGGGATCAGTTTTGTGAAGTTAAGGCGAATTGTAACAATCGTGCGATGGTGGAAGAAGTTTCAGGGGATTACCACTGGGGGCAAGGGTACCTCAAGAGTCACCTGGATTCTCCGGTGAACGCCATTTTAGCTACACCTGAAAAAGAGACTGAGGCGACTGCGGGTATGGCCTTTTTCTATGATGAGATTGATCATTGCATCAGAATTATTGATTCGTTTGCGACGGATGATCTTTCACTGGGAGTGATTTTGAACCAGGTCATTAAGACTGCTCGTGATCCTTACAGCGCTGTCTTTGTTGAGGTGGATATCCTGGCGGATGCTCCTCAACTGCTTAAATGTGCGGAGCAGTTAGGTTTTGTGCCAGTCGCTTACTTACCAGGATTTTACCGTGGCAAAACCCACATGAAAGACGTGGTCAAGATGGTCAAACTCAACATGAGCTATTCACTGGAGAATGTTGAATTGACTGAGTCCAGCCGATCTGTGGCGGAGATGGTTGACGCAAATCTTCAGGAACAGAAACGCGGTGTCGCAATCTTGAATCTGCTTCGTGAATTGCCTATTTTCAAGGGCCTTGGTGATGGCGAGCTTCACAAAATCTCCCATTTGTTCACCCAGAAACTCTTTAAGAAAGGGGATCAAATTTTTAATCGAGGTGATGCTGGCGATGTTGCGTACATTGTCATGCGTGGGCAGATAGACATTTTGC
>JAUIHU010000104.1 GCA_030432175.1 Verrucomicrobiia bacterium
ATAATGCTTTGCCATTCAGTTCAGCCCACTTCCAATACCAGCTCGGCGAGTGGAGCCAGCATTGAATTTGAGCTGAACTGTGAAGCGCCACTCTTTTCAAATCACACTCACTGTTGGGGTGGGCGTGAAAATGAAAAATAATTTCTGGTAGCGTCAAATAGCACAAGAGGTAGAAAACTTGGGTGTCAAAAAGATTTACTTCTTTAATCACACCCAGATCATGTTACCCAACATCATTCCATTCCAGATTCTCAGGATCCTTCCGGCAGAATGAATCATAGAGACAATAATCACACGCCGAGGAAGTACCCTGACGGAATGGATTCAAACGAATCTCTCCGCTGTATATCTGATTCCCCAATCGAATCATGATTGCTTCCGTATTTTCCATCAGGCTTTGAAAATCCTGATCGCGCATCGGCTCTTTGGAGTTAGCATAGGGAGCTCCCTTATTGGTCAATCGATACGGAATGAAATCTCCTGATTTCTGGTTTCGATTATCTAACACCTCCAGCTGACTGAATCGGAATCGTCCGGATAACTTGTACGCATCCATCGGAGCTTCTGCTTCCACTTCATCCGGACGATCGGTGACCGATTCCGTTTTGGCTCCAAGTCGTGAAAAAAACATGCCAACCGGGATCAAAGGACCAGGAGCTACTTTTTTGGGATCATCCAGTTTCCACAACATGGCGAGATAGCTTGGCAGCTGCATTTGAATCCCCTGTTTCATCAATGCCGGATCTGGCTTCACAATGCCTGACTTATAATCCAAAGCCAGTATCAGCGTCCCTTCTCCATGAGGATTGCTGACCAGATCAATTCGGTCAACAATCCCACGGAACTGCAACGCTTTCCCTCCATCCAGTTCCAACAACCAAGCCGGTAAAGGAGATTTATCCATACCAAATTTCAATTCCACATACGCAGGATCCATTTGATAAAAACTCATCGCCCTCACCCAGACCTGAACAAATTGTGTCAAATCACGGATCAGGTTTTGAGTCACAAACCGACTTCGGGAGTCTTTCTCCAACACGCCATGGTACAAGGTCGGAGCCAATCGATTCCCTATGGATTCCACTCGCTCAGCAGCCTCCTCGGGTGTTATATCCCGCCATTTTTTTCCAGCTTGTTGCAGTTCTTCATGAAAGGTGGCCAGGACATCGTGCTGAAAGGATCCCTGTGCCCTGCGATCCAGATCATATTTTTTTCTTTCCTGCGCTTTGAGCCCAAACTGACTGAAGAATTGAAACGGGCATTTGGCATATTGCTCCAAATGACTGACTGCCAATTTCAGTGGCGTCCCATATAGACGATCCGCCAAATCTGAATCCAGCGCCGGTATGTGATCCGTTCTCCGTAGTTGGCTCCATTCATGATCCCATTTCTGATATTGCGGCGCTTTTTCGATCCATCCCCAAACTTCTCTTGGCAGCGGCTCAGCTTGTTTCAATTGGTCTCTCCAATCGACCGGTTCTTCCCCGGAAGCGAGAGTCTGCCTCTGCAGGGACTTCATCTTCTCTGCGATCCACTCAAAAATTTCGTTGGGACTTTCCAGTTCACTCCAATGAAGATTCAATTCCGCCCGCTTCCATTCCAGTGTCGGAAACAATCGCTGTATCCTGCGTTGGAATGGGGAGACCGTTAATTCCACCCCTTCCGGATTTCGCTGAGAGTTCAATAAAATCAAACGGCTCGCTGGTCGTGTCCAGGTCTGATAGGCCAACGCCTCTTCTTCACTCCATCGACGCTCTCTGGATGCCAGATAAGGCAGGTTTTCATCCAATAAACGACGACGATCAGTCTCCGTAAGCAAACCTTTCACCGAGGGACGCTTTGGAAATACGCCTTCATTCAGACCCAGTAAAATCAGAGTGTGAATGTTAAAGACTTTAGCGCGTTCCAAATCCCCAATGATCACCTGATCGGAAGCCGGTGGAATAACACCAACGGTAAGGTTTTCAAGTCCCGTTTCCAGAATTCCCACCCATTCTTTGAGTGAAAACGCTTCGTTCTCAAAGGCCATTTCGACATTATCCAACCAGTCATTCATCTGCTTCCAAACGGTCAGATGCACGGCTTCAGGTGGATTTGAATTCTCGCTCCATGCCTTGAGCTGGGACTCTACTTC
The DNA here is from genome assembly GCA_030432175.1 of Verrucomicrobiia bacterium. Taxonomy (GTDB): domain Bacteria; phylum Verrucomicrobiota; class Verrucomicrobiia; order Limisphaerales; family JAUIHU01; genus JAUIHU01. The sequence continues at coordinate 2,135 of JAUIHU010000104.1, forward strand.
CAATCGATCCCATAAGCCTCGAATCGATTCCGCAATTTCCAGTCCACTCGGTTTCTTCGGCAAACTACCTTCAAATTCATGCAAAGGTTTGACCCACTCAGATCTCCATCGCTCCCAATCTTCAAATCCTTCAGGACATGGATCCGGTTTTTGGAGCGGGCTCAGCCAGACACGCCCGTCCCATCCAAATTCGAGCGCCGCATTTTCCAGCAAATCCACTGACTCAAAATCTGCTTTTGCTAAACCTGTCTTCAGAACGCCAAACCAGTCTTCAAACCGCCAGTCACGAGCCGCTAAATTCAACGCATCACGCGTCAGTTCCGCCAGTGGATGTCCGCCCACAGGTTCACGATGATCCAGGAAATAGGGAATTTCATACTGTGCAAACAGTCGACTTATGTAAGGTTCATAAGATTCCGGAGATCTCGTCAGCACGGCGATTTGTTTAAATCTTAAACCTTCCTCACGCGCCATTCTGCGAATTCTACGCGCAGCCTCCCGAACTTCCTGCTCCGGAGATAAACATTCCACTCCTTCGATGCATTGATGAACCGGGAATGCGGCTTCCTGGGCGGCAGTGTAGCGGCGTGGATCCGCCCAATGTTTTTCCAGATGTTCCAATGGTGGAGCCTGTTTGAATCGATAGCGGTGCGGTTTCCTGACCAGGATGTGCTCTTCCAATGTAACTCCTTCGATGCCATTCAGTCGCTCTGCCAATCTTGTTATGGAACGCCGCGCGCCAAACCAGAGGTTTCGAAAACGAGGTTCGTTCTCCAAAGCCTGATTTTCATCCCAGGGCAAAGTGACGATTCCCGACACACCAACTCTCGCCAGGGCTGCGATCATCTCAATCTGGATTGGCGTGTACTCGATAAACCCATCCAACCAGATCCGTTGAATTTTTAACTTACCCTGCAGTTGACCCAGGGGCTCCTTGTTCAGAATTTCCAGAGTGGGTTTAAATGAATCACTGGCGTCATGCCAACCTCTGACTTCGAGCCATTCCTGATAACGACCGAAAATGGTCGCCGCATCATGAAGCTTTGACCTCAGTCGCTGATTGTCATGGATACGATCGCCAAGCTGGCGGATGTCATCTGGACCGAATTGCAGTGTCTGAAACTCCGTCAGCGCTTCATTTAACTGCTTGGCAAACCCAGGCAAACGCGCGCCAGACCGAAACACCGACAAATCCCCGGTATGGCGGCGCAACAAAGCGCGAAGTTTCATCAACCGACCTTCATCCGACAAATACTCAGGAGTTGTTTTTTCCAGCCTCGTCAGAATCCAAAGCGCCAATCGCTCAAAACTCAAAATGTGAAGACGCGAAAACGCAGGACGACTCAAACGCCCTAGTATCGCCCGTTCCATTTCAAACGTGGACTGCTTCGGAGTGACAAAAAGCAAAGGATCCCCAAAAGGATCCCTTTCCAATTCAGAAACCATTTCCCTGAGGCAAAGGTCAGTCTTTCCATACCCGGAAGGCCCTTTACGCACCAACCATTGAGTGGAGGTTGAAGGCTGTGGCGTAAATTCAGACTCAGGAAGCATAGCGCAAAATCAAAAATAAGACTTCATCCTTCAACCTTCATTTCCTGACATATTCAAAGTACTTGTCAAAAATTTCATTTGGAGGCCCTGCCACTTTATCACCGCCCCGGTCAACACCAGGTTTGGGCCGGATCACCAGAGCGATTTTTCCATTCTCCAATGGCTTTCTCCAATTCTCGGTTCCGGCCGGATCATAAACAAAAAACGGTTTGGCAGGAATATCGCCATCAGATTCCCATACGTTCAGAGACGAATCATCTGATGGAGCGCCAGCAAAGGATACATAGGCTATAGCGTTTGGAAAGTCAGCCAGAGCCTGATTGAAGACAGCGGCGGGAATTTGACCGTTCCGAGCATCATCGGCATCAACTTCCAGACTGGCGTCCTTTATCTTCAACCCGCCAAATGGCATCAGCACTCGGGCAAAAGTATCAAACAAAGAATCCAGCGCTTCCGTGGAGTAAGCTTCGTCAGGTGGAAAAATGAGCGCCACTTCACCAGATTTCTCGGGAACCATTCTCAGAAAATTCTGCCCCATCATATATCCCACTACACCCTGGTAACGATCGACTTGATTGGATCCGGAAAATTCCTTGGCAAAATCACTGATCATTAAAATGACGGCCACCAAAGCGCCTATGGCAGCCAACCCATTGCCAACTGGAGCGGATTTGGACCTCAAACCGTATCCGAGACCCGCGATGAAAAAACAAATCAGATAGTAAACCCACATGTGAACACATAGAAAGCTATTCAGAAGAACAGCAATAGTAGATTGATCTATTAATCCTTGATTCATGGGAATGCCCCCGGGAAGGGAGCATTCATACACCGACCTAGTCTCTTTCTAGAGTGAACAAGCGCCGAGGGGCTTCTTTGATGGTTTCGACATGTCCGTCCATAAAAGAGGCATTGGCGACTCCGTATACTGGATTACGAGGGGGACGTCCGCCTCGGGTGGGTTGTTGACGGATGGTCTTTGTGCTGTACACAGATCCACCGCTGTGCCTGTAAAGCACATTACCTGTGGAATCATCATCTGAGTAGAGCCCCGCGTCCCATCCGTCAGTGTCAGCAAAATTGATGGTTTGAACCGGATCAATCACGTCGGACATCTTTTGTTTATCTGTACCGACATTGATTCGGGCGTTCATCGCATAAGAAAGGAATCCCCAGAACCCGCCCTCTTTGGCATCGGGACAGATGAAAACCCCTTCTCCTGACAACGACGCATTGCGACCCAGATAGGGTTGCAACTGACGATACCAGATTTCAGGAAAACGAGGAGGATACCAAACCAGAGGCAGTTCCTTGGTATCTTCCTCAAACATTACCAACGAGAAATTCAATTGTCGCAGGTGGTTTTGACAGGCGGCGCTCACACCTTTCTGTTTCGCAGCGCTCAAAACGGGAAGCAGCATACCAGCCAAAATCGCAATGATTGCAATCACTACAAGTAACTCGATCAACGTAAAACCGCGGGAACGCGCGCTCATCACGGATCGATAGTTTTTGGGGAGTTTTTTAAGGATGACCATAAACTGAGGCAATAAGCAGTTTTCTCAACCAACTTGTTTTCGATACCATGACTTGGGCTTTCAGGCAAAGAAAAGGTGACAGGTATAATTAAATTGAAGCCTTCCACCTGGATAAAACTGTTGACCCTCCAGGCGCCCATTGCTAGCTTGCACCCGTCTGGGATAATTTGTTTGTGATGCAAATATCGAGCTACCCAGGAGCTAACGGCTTAATTTAAAGATCGTTAAAAATTTTGAAAGAATTACTGGCAATCTCTAATTCGAAGCAACTTGAATCCGCCTGAGACAACAATCATACGAAAATCGTCGCCAAAGTGGAACTTTACGGCGGATCTCGTCGTTGTCGTCTAAATCCGGGCGACGTCGTTGAAAATTTTGCGCTGCTCGTCGCCCGGCGCCTCTAGCGAGGAGTCGGGCTTTTTGTTATCGGACCATCTAACTTATCAAATCAAATAATGAGACATACCATCTCGGTATTAGTGGAAAATAAATTCGGAGCGCTGACGCGAATCGCAGGTTTGTTCAGCGGCAGGGGGTTTAACATTGATACCCTCAATGTGGCTCCGACCCAGAACCCGGAGCAATCCAGAATGACCATCGTCACGCGTGGCAATGACGCCACACTGGAACAAATTGTCAAACAACTGAATAAATTAATCGATGTCCGCGAGGTCAGAGATTTTAAAGAAGGCGAGTACATCGATCGCGAACTGGTTATGGTCAAAGTGAATGTTGACTCAACTTCAAGGTCTGAAGTTATGCAAATCGCTGATATTTTCCGTTCAAAAATTGTTGATGTCCAATCCAATACGTTAACCGTTGAAGTCACCGGCGACGAAGGGAAAGTCAACAAATTTGTTGAACTCATGTCGCCTTTTGGGATCGTCGACCTGACCCGCACTGGCAAAGTAGCCTTGCCAAGGGCCTGATTACACCTGAATTCATCGACAGATTTCCAATCATTAAATGAAATTTGTCTTGGCCGACAGGGCTGTTTTTACTTAGATAAGCGGCTTTATCTGTCGGCATTATTACCAACAATACCACAGAATTGATTCATAACTAAAAGCGCTCATGCCCGCAAAAGTATATAAAGATAAAGACGCCGACTTAGGCGCGCTCCAAGACAAAACCCTGGCCGTTCTGGGATTTGGATCTCAAGGACACGCTCACGCACTGAACCTCAAGGACAGTGGCCTGAACGTCATTATTGGTCTCTACAAAGGAAGCAAATCCAAAGCCGTCGCCGAACAGCACGGATTCGAGGTATTCGAAACTGGTGAAGCTGTGGCCAAAGCGGATGTCATCTTCGTTGCGCTGCCAGACACCAAGCAAGCGTCGGTCTACAAATCATCTATCGAGCCGAATCTGACCAAGGGCAAAACACTTCTGTTCTCACACGGATTCTCTGTTCATTTTGAAACAATTGTTCCACCAGAAGATGTTGATGTAATCCTGGTTGCGCCTAAAGGTCCTGGACATATCGTTCGTCGTCAGTTCGTTGACGGACAAGGAGTCCCGGCGCTGATAGCTATTCACCAGAACAAAAGCCGCAAAGCCAAGAAAGTCGCACTGGCATGGGCAAAAGGTGTCGGTGGAACTCGTGCGGGAGTCATTGAAACCACTTTCAAGGAAGAAACCGAGACAGATCTATTTGGTGAGCAAACTGTTCTTTGTGGAGGCGTCAGCGCTTTGATCATCGCAGGCTACGAAACTCTCGTGGAAGCAGGATACCAACCTGAAATGGCCTATTTTGAATGCTTGCACGAACTTAAACTGATCGTCGACTTGATCAACGAATCGGGTATCAGCGGAATGCGTTTTTCCATTTCTGAAACCGCCAAGTGGGGTGATGTCACTGTAGGACCTAAAATCGTCGACGCCAGTGTGAAAAAACGGATGAAGAAGGCGTTGGACGAAATTCAGTCAGGCAAGTTTGCTAAAACCTGGGTGAAAGAGTTCGAAAGTGGCTATCCTAAGTACAACCAGTTGCTCAAAGACGGTGAGAAACATGAGATTGAAAAAGTTGGAGCCCGCTTGCGCGGATTGATGCCGTGGGTGAAGAAACGTTCACTCAAGGGAGCGCAAGCCAGCTACGAATAATTCTTTCCTGGCGCTGCGCCTCATTTTGAATCCTCGACTGGAAAGCCGATTAATCCTCATAATCGGCTTTCTTTTGTAAAGTACTATGTTGAAGGATGAATTGAAAAAATGGCTTTCCGATAAAACCAGCATTCGGGGCGTGCTGGGATGCGGAATCTATTTTCCTGACCAGTCAATACTTGGAAGCTCGGCTTCCAATGAATTCTCCACCAAAGCAATGGAGAATGCATGGCGCTGCCTTTCTGAAACATTCCAGGCTTTCAAAACTCAGGACATTCCTTCCCTCCATGTTCAATGGCTTTACCAAAATGCAACCCTCCACGGATCCATGCGAAATGATGGTCTCTGTCTTGGAATTTTCACGCGCCTGAACCAGGAAGATTTTGACTTGGAATCCATAAAACAAATGATCCACGATTTTCAACATCTGAAATAGTTACTATTAACAGAAATGAAAACAGATCCGGTTTGTGTTCAATTCTTGGATTCATGATCCTGATCTGAGATATTGAAGAAAATCCACCTCTCATCCGTCGACTAATGGGAGGGCCTGACAAATAGTCCAATTTTTATCATTAGCTCAACCGTTACAGCAGTTTTTTTATCATGAAACCAGAAGATTCTATTCCATCCTCCCAGTTTAATCGTCGCGACTTTTTAAAGGGCGGTTCGTTTGCCACTTTAATGATGATGATGGGAGGAGTTGAAATCACCGGGCAAACGCCTCCCAAAATCCCTCAGGAAGGCGACGAGTATGAAGAACGTCCAGTTGGCCCTCCAGTCAAATTGGGTTTGATCGGTTTCGGTGAACGGGGTCGTGATATCGCAGAAACTCTTCCTCGCTTGCCAAATGCTCCGTTAACAGCAATTTGTGACAATTATACTCCTTTTCGCAGACGAATCCAGCGAGCAGCTCCTGACGCTTTCTACACAACCGAGTACCGCGAGTTACTGGAGCGGAATGATGTCGAAGCAGTCATCGTCAGTACACCCAGCCACCAACACAAACAAATCGTCATCGATGCTTTGGAAGCTGGAAAGCACGTCTACTGTGAGGCTCCAATCGCTACGAGTATAGATGATGCAAGAGCTATTGCCAAAGCCGCAGAGGCGCATCCGGAGCTGACTTTTCAATCCGGCTTGCAATATCGCGCTAACCCTCAGCACCTCCATGTGATGAAATTCATCCGCACCGGAGCGCTGGGAAATGTCACGATGGCCCGTGGTCAGTGGCACAAAAAGGAAAGCTGGCGCCGTATTTCTCCAAGAGTCAGCCGAGAAAAAGAACTGAACTGGCGTTTGGACCCGGAACTTTCAAATGGCTTGATCGGCGAACTGGGCATTCACCAAATTGATACAGCAGCCTGGTTCCTGGATAGCCTGCCTGTGTCCGTTTCCGGCTTTGGTGATGTCCTGCATTGGGATGATGGCAGAAAATCTCCGGACACCATCCAGGCAATTGTAGAATTTCCAAATAAAGTCAGAATGGTCTATGATGCGACTCTGACTAATTCATACGATGGGAGCTACGATATGTACTATGGAACCGATAGCGCTATCATGCTGCGTGACAGCAAAGCCTGGATGTTCAAAGAAGTGGATGCGCCATTGCTGGGCTGGGAAGTCTATGCTCGTAAGGATACATTTTACAGGGAAACAGGCATCGCTCTCGTCGCCGATGCAACCAAACTGGTGGCACAAGGATTGAAGCCAGCTGAAGAAAATCCAAATGTAGAGTCTCCGATTTATTATGCTTTCGAAGATTTCCTCTACAATATCAACGAGAAAGTTACTCCTCCAGCAAATGCCGAGATCGGCTTTCAGGCTGCAGTCATTGCCGCCAAATCTGCTGAAGCGGTTCGCGAAGGAAAGAAAATCGTGTTTGATCCAGAATGGTTCAAGGTTTGATCCTTTCCAGGAAAGGTCCATCAATTCTACTTTTGTTTGATGGACTATCCCCCCTTTGATCAGAAGCAAAGCTATAAAAAATAACCCGAACCGCTTGTTTTCAACCTCGGTTCGGGTTTTTGGTATTGATCTCAGATATTTTCAGATCCTCTTCTCGTCCGCGTCAATAAAGTCAACAAATGTGCTGATATCGTCGCGAGTCGCGAATCCTGCTTCTTCTTTTCTCCACTGCAAGCGCGCTTTCAGTTCATCATTTTGTGAACCGTGAGTCAGAATCCGTTCTCTGAATTCCTGCCGCTCTGCTTCAGACTTCTGGATATTAGCCCGGACCCAGTCAGCAACTTGTCCGTCTGTAATCGTGTTTTTAACCACATCAACGAATGTTTCAGCATCCACTCCTGCAGCTTCCAGCCACATTCCATCAAATCCACCAGTGAAGTTCTCCTGGTAATCTGGATGCAGTTTGCCCGCCAGTTTAAGTCGGATCTTATCCACAAATCTGGGAAGATAGATCCATCCCGACATTTCCTCTCTCGGACTTCTTGGAAAAATTACGTCCATGGCATGTCATATTCGTCTCGTCCCAAGGACGTGTCAATTGGTAAAGCACACATGCTGCTAACATTATCACTTTATCACTTGCTTGCTTGTTTTGCTCTCCTTTCTCTCTCTTGTTTGACACCCAAATTTCCGCCAGCTGAAAAACGGAGGGTGCGATTAAAGGACGGTGGTAAAATCATTGACACCCAAAATAAAATGATGCTTGTCTGACACCCAAAAATAAATGTTTGGCACACATACTCCATATTCCATATTTGTTTTATTTGTTTGACACCCAAAAAAATAATTCACAAATTTGTGCGACGATGCGCGATAATTATGAAAATAGGAAGTTGCGAGAAACGAGCTTCCGAATCTGGGGTGCGATTAAAGAAGGGTGGCAGAAAAATTTCCCAAGGCCTAAGGTCTGACACATTGAGGTGTCGGTTGTCCCAGAGCCAAACACTCTATTCTTATTCCTGTTAGGGGGCGCCGGAATATTCTGGCTCAAGCGGAATCAAGTCAGAATGCAGGACAAGAAGTAGCAGAGAAACAGGTGGGTTGACTTGGTTGACTAGAGAAGCCCTCAGAGTTGAATCCCAACGGGATTCCGCAGCACAGCCCAGGGTTGCGCGTTGAGCGCTACCCTGGGTAATGCATCCAATTATTCACAACTCTGTAGGAGTTGCGCCTTCTGGACAAAGACATCAACTCCG
>JAUIHU010000105.1 GCA_030432175.1 Verrucomicrobiia bacterium
GCGTCGCTCTTGAAGCGGGAGCTCGTCGCTGGATCGGTCTCGGGTCTCAGGCTGAGTATGGTCCGAGCGCCAAACCTCTCGATGAACAAGCTCCAACTCACCCGACTACTTTATACGGCGCCGCCAAGCTTTCCTGTAGCCATCTGACCCGCACGATTTGCCAGCTGGCAGGAGTACAGCATGCCTGGATCCGTGTCTTCTCCTTGTACGGTCCACGTGACAATCCGGACTGGTTGATTCCTTTTGTCATCCGCAAACTGCTTGCCGGAGAGTCTCCAAAGCTGACCAGTGGATCTCAACTCTGGGATTACCTCTATATTGACGATGCCGCAGAGGCGGTTGCAAAGATTATTCTCAGTCAAGTGGAAGGAGTCTATAACCTTGGCAGTGGTTATCCGTTACCTGTTCGCAGTTTTGTTGAACAGGTGCGAGATCTGATTGATCCGGAGTTTGAATTGAATTTTGGAGAAATGCCTTTCCGCCCGGATCAGGTGATGTTTCTCAGCGCAAAAACTGACGCCATCAGTTCAGCCATTGATTGGCGACCCAGCACGGGAATTCCGGAAGGACTCAAACAAACTGTGGATTGGTTTAAAAACATGGAGTCTTCCAGCCAGAAAGGTTAGGTTCCTTTCGTGTGAGTAATCAACAGGAAGCGATGCAGTCCGATATCCAAATTTCATTCCCCAATCGCCAGGCAAATATAGAAGTATTAACTGATCTGGCCGGTCGGGTTCGGGAGCATTGTATTTGGATGACTCACCGCTCCAACGCCTCCCACATCGGAACATCTCTGTCGATGGTGGAAATCCTCGTCACGCTCTATGGCCGGATCCTGCGTTATGACTCGGCTCGTCCGGACTGGGAAGATCGGGACCGGGTGATTGTCTCCAAAGGACACGGAGCTGCAGCTGTTTACGCGATCCTGGCTGAATGTGGATTTTTTCCCAAAGAAAAACTCGAAACCTTCTGCCTGAACGGAGGCGGACTTTCCGGACATGTCACCCGGGATTGCGCTGCTGGCGTGGAAATCTCCACCGGTTCTTTGGGGCACGGGTTACCCATCGGCTGCGGCATGGCGCTTGCCGGCAAGCGAAGCGCTCAAGATTACCGCACTTATGTGATCCTGAGCGACGGCGAACTGGATGAAGGGTCGAATTGGGAATCCATCCTTTTTGCGCCGCATCATCAATTGAACAAATTGACCGTCATTGTTGATTACAACCGGATTCAGAGCTTTGGTTCAGTCAGCGAAGTGCTCGAACTGGAACCCCTGGCAGACAAATTTCGCGCCTTCGGCTGGGAACCTCGTGAAGTGGACGGCCATGATTTTGAGGCGCTGGATCAAGCTCTCTCGTTGGATTCAGAAAATGGGCGACCGATTGCAGTCATCGCCAGAACGGTCAAAGGTCGCGGTGTAGATTTTATGGAGCACGAACTCCAATGGCATTATCGTTCGGTGAAGGAAAACCAACTGGACTCCGCACTCAGCCAGGTTCGAAAACCCAACCAGCAAGCGGGAGGATCCCATTGAGAACCGCTTTCATCAGCGAACTGATCACACAGGCGGAAAAAAATCCGAACATCTGGCTACTGACAGCGGATCTCGGATTTTCGGCCTTGGAACCGTTTGCCAAGAAGTTTCCCGATCGTTATGTCAATGTTGGCGTTGCTGAACAGAATATGGTTGGCATTGCGGCTGGACTGGCGCATTCCGGAAAACAGGTGTTCACCTATTCCATTGGCAATTTCTCCACAATGCGTTGCCTGGAACAAATCAGGAATGACGTCTGCTATCACCGGATGAACGTCAAGATCGTCGCGGTCGGAGCCGGGTTTGCTTACGGACCTCAAGGTTACACCCACCACGTGATAGAAGATCTGGCCGTGATGCGAACGCTGCCGGGCATGACGACTCTGACACCCGCTGATCCATTGGAAACTCACTGGATCACTCAACAGGCGGTGACTGATAACGGTCCGTGCTATTTGAGGCTGGGAAAGGCAGGTGAAAAAAATCTGAGAGAGCCAGCAGATTTTCATCCACCCCAAAAACTGGGCGATCCGATCTGTCTCAAATCTGGCCAGGACGCGCAACTTTTTGGAACTGGCAGTCTATTAAAAAATGCCCTGGACGCTGCCAGCTTATTGGAGAAATCAGGAATCAGTCTTGGGATTTGGAGTGTGCCCTGTTTGAATCCTTTGAACGAGGAACAGATTCTTCGATTCACAAACAACCAGTCCGTTGTTTTTACCTTGGAAGAGCATAATAATCAGGCTGGGTTGGGTGGTCGATTTGCTGAACTTTATTCCAGCGTTTCGGGAGGTCCACGAGTGTGTCGAATTGGCGTGGAGAATGCGCCGCCGGATGTTTATGGCGATCAGGACCACTTAAGGAGATGGGCTGGGCTGGACTCTGAAGCGCTTTCACAAAGAATCATTAAAGAACTGAAAACTTCATGATTCAGGATCGACTGGAGATTTTCATATTCACCTACCAGCGAGCAGAACTGCTGGGTCGCGCACTGGAGCAATTAGCAGCCAGTCCATTTCGGGAGTGTCGAATTACCGTCATGGACAATGCATCCAAGGACGCCACTCAGGAAATCTGCCAATCTTTTCAGGATCGACTCCCTGACTTTCGAGCCGAACATCGAAATAAGAACGTCGGCTGCTCAGCCAATTACCTGCTTTGTGCAGAGTGGTCTCGCAAGCCCTACACATGGATACTTTGCGACGACGACCAGTTTGATTTTGAGAATTGCGAAGACTGGATAGAACGAATGGAAGATGGGGATGTGGATTTGATTTCCATTGGGATTCGTGGACATCAGATGCCTGCAGGAGCCACTGAATCCGCCCGGAAGCTTGCGTTAACCATTCCTGATTATTTTCTCTGTCACTGCTTTGTTCCGAGCTTGATTTTTCGGACTGATCTCTTCGATTCGAGACTGCTCACCGCAGGCTATCACAATGCTGAAACTGATTATCCACACTTTCCTTTTGTAGCAGAAACAGCCATTCAGGGATGGCGGATGTACGTCACACAGCGGAAAGTGATCGATAAAGGGAAAAACGCCGGGTATGCGCCGGTGCGCCCACTGACCGGATGGCTGCGTAGTTGCGCCAAAGTGGAAGATCGAGAAATACAACGCAAAGCTGTGAAAGAGGTCTGTGGTGGATTGCAGTGGATCAAAAACATGCTGTATGTGGTTGCTATGGAAAAACGTCACAAAGCGCCAGATTTCAAGCGGGACTGGAAAAACCTGAAATCCGCCGCCTGGAAATTGAGTCCGTGGCTCGGACTTCAATCCGCATTAATGAGCCCGCTTGCCTGGGGAATCCCCTGGACCGATCAGGCGCTTTGGAGACTCTACACCTGGTACAGGAAAAGATCCGGGCAACCGCTTCCAGAGTATGACGGAGGAAGGTAGAATGATCACGGAACGGATCTATCAAGCAGTAATTTTCGATTCTGTTTTTGGCCTTATTTCAAAGTTGCCGGTATTATTTTGAGGCATGCCTGACGAAAAGATGAATTTGAAACGACGTGAAGCGCTGGAGTGGATGCGTCAAATCGAACCGGAACCCAGTCATGTTGAGCAAGTTGCCAGATTGGCCTGTCAGCTCTTCGATCATTTGGCGGAACTACATCAACTTCAGGAAAATCATCGTGAATGGTTGGAAATCGCCGGTTGGCTGCATGATATCGGATGGATTCGTCGCCCAAACGGGAAAGGACACCATAAAGCATCCGCAGCGATGATCCTTGAAAGGAAATGGATCGCCATGACGCGGGAAGAGGCTCTGATCGTTTCTCAGATTGCGCGTTACCACCGCAAAGCATTGCCTCAGGAACGACACCTCACCTTTTGGTCATTCGAACCGGAAATACAACAAATTGTGAGATCACTGGCATCAATCCTGCGGATAGCAGATGCGTTGGATCACGCCCACTTGAGTCGGGTTAAAGTCACTGAATGTTTGCTTCCAGGAAAAGAACTGATTGTTCGTATAAAAGGTCCTGAAGATTTGAAATCTGAAACCAAAGCATTCAATAAAAAGAAAGATTTGGCAGAGCAAGTTTTTGGATGTCCAGTTCGACTCGCGATTGACAAACAAGATGGTTCCGATTAACTGGAAATTCTGAAGGTAAACGAATTTTAATTAATTCACCCAACTCATTCCAAACCCACACACCGCCCTGGAGCTTTGAAAAGAAATTCCACCGCTGCATTTACTCTCATAGAATTACTGGTTGTTATTGCCATCATTGCCATTTTGGCAGGGATGCTTTTACCAGCGTTGTCTAAAGCCAAGCAAAAAGCCAAATCCATTCAATGCCTTTCCAACCTCAAACAATGGGGGTATGCATTGCAAATCTACGCCACGGATAAGGATCAGTTGCCACGTGACGGCACCGACCAGGGCGGCCAGTATGGCGTGGATACTGGTCGTACTTCCGGACCCGGCAGTCCAAATGATCCTGCTGCGTGGTTCAATGCCTTACCCGGACTGATGGGAGATCGTCCTTTGTCTGAATACTGGAATGGAGTTCGATTTAACTACCGAGAAAATCTTCCGTTTCCAGGAGGACGCGGAAAAGTCTGGCACTGCCCCTCTGCTATTTCGCCCACAACGGATAATTTTAAACAGGGTGGATCATTTGGTTTCTTCAGTTACGGGATGAATCTGGATCTTAAATTAAAATCTTCGATTCGAAATAATGTTCAGGGAAACAGCTTTGTTTACCCGGACATGCCGCGATTGTCGACGATCCGCGTTCCATCAGCGACAGTGATGCTGGTGGATATTGCCTTTTCTCCAACATTAGAAGATCACACCTCCAATCCAGATCGAAATGGCATATTCCCGGCTGCCAGGCATGGTCGTTTGACCAAGCGACATGGAGATGGAGGCAATCTCGGTTTTGTGGACGGTCACGCTGAATCTTTCAGCTACGACTACATCACCAGTGGCACGACCGGGCGCGAAGAAAAATTCAACCACGACGTGATCTGGAATCCCAATCGGGATGTCTTTTGATTGCAGCTTCGCCTGGAATTTAGAAATCAGCCGTTAGGCATTGTGAAACTTTAATTCTTATGGCGCTCGCCAGAAACCAATGCGGCGCCAACCAGAAACAATCTTGGTCAATCATAATCAACTTGACCGATTCCTGAATCGAAAGAGAAATATGATACAGAAACTCAAAATCAACCTAATGAGGCAAGTCGCATGCGGCTTGACACTCCTGGGACTGGGCTCTGTCCAGGCGCAGGATGTTCAAACCATTGCCGAACTCCGGACCGCTGTTGATCCGGTAACCCTGGCTCCACCCGAAAGTGATACGCTCTACACGGTGGAGGCGATTGTACATACCCATGTGAATCTAACTGGATCCTCCAATGGATTGTTTTACATGCAGGACGAAACTGCTGGAATAGCGGTATTTCACTCCGGAGCTGAAGGCGATGTTCCGGCTTATGGTGACAAGGTTCGAGTCACCGCTCCACTTTCACATTTTCGTGGACTGCTCCAATTGGCTCCAGACGCATCGAATGAAGCTCATTCCGTCGAAATACTGAGTTCAGGCGAGACGGTTGCAGATCCATTGCCACTCGACCTTTCCCTCACTCAGTTTCCGCAAACCCTGGAATTACTTGAGGGACGACTGATCATGCTTACCTCCGTCACCATTACCGATGACATGGAGACTTTTCCCAACAGCGGCAACCTGACTGTAGAAGATTTCATGGGAAGAACATTCACCCTCCGAATTGATAGCCGAACCGACATTGGTGGAGCTGCCATTCCAGATGGGGAGATTGATATTATTGGATCACTCGGTCAGTTCGATAACAGCGAACCGTACTCAGACGGCTACCAGATACTGCCTTCCGCTTTAAGCGATCTCGGCCTGGATGAAGGGAATGGGGATGTTACTGATATATCAGAACTGCGCGCTTTGCAGGATCCAATTAGTTTGACACCCACAGACACCGAAACCCTGTTCACCGTCCGTGGCGTGGTTTCCACTCACATCAATCTCACAGGCTCATCCAACGGCCTTTTCTATATGGAAGACGACACAGCGGGAATCGCCGTGTTTCACGCTGGCGCTGGCGGTGAAGTTCCAGCTTATGGAGATCTAGTTGAAGTTACAGGGCCAATCAGCCATTTCAATGGATTGCTGCAGTTAAATCCCAGCGCATCGAACGGATCCCATTCCGTCACCGTGATTGAATCCGGTCACGAAGCTGATCTCGATCCAACAGAACTGTTTTTCAGTTTACAAGGAACACCACTGGCATTCGAAGCATTGGAAGGAACTTTAGTGATGGCTAAAGGCGTGACCATCACCACCGATGAAGATTCTTTCCCGTCCAGCGGAAACTTTACACTGACTGACTCGAACGGACTGACATTCACATTGCGCATCGACAGCCGCACTGATTTCTCCGGGCAACCTATTCCAGAAGGACCAGTAGATATTGTGGGTGTGATGGGGCAGTTTGATAACGAAACTCCTCACGATGAGGGTTATCAGATTATTCCAACTCGTTTTGTGGATATGACCGACGGTGAAGGAGGTCCGGAAATCAGCCCGATCCTTTCGATTCGCCAATTGTTGGATCCGATCAACCTCTCTCCGCCAGACACCGATAACTTGTTCACCATTCGCGGTATTGTTAACACACATGTTAATTTGACTGGATCTTCCAACGGACTGTTTTACATGCAGGATGAGACTGCCGGTATCGCAGTATTTCACGCTGGAGCAGCTGGAGAAGTTCCAGCTTTTGGTGATCTCGTTGAAGTCACAGCGCCAATAGGATTTTTTAATGGGATCTTTCAGCTTAACCCATGAAGTCCGAGTGATTTCCACTGGTAACGAAATCGAGCCGCTGGAGTTAGCTTTGAGCCGTGCATCCAACCCGCAAGCAATTGACACACTCGAATCCAGGCTGGTCATCATCCCGGGAGCGACCATCTCAGGCGCCTCAGATCCGGCGTTTCCCAACAGCGGCAATCTGACGATCACCGACGCCAGTGGAGACTCCATCACATTGCGCATTGACAGCCGGACCAACATTGGAGGCGCCGCCATACCGGAAGGGCCTGTGGATGTCATTGGTGTCGTCGGCCAATTTGACAATGATGAGCCTTACACTGAAGGATACCAGATCTTACCCAGCCGATTGGAAGATGTCGGCGGGGAAGACAATGGCGGTGGGGGTGATTCAACGCCTGCGGCCATTCAGGAACTGCGTGGTTTGTTGAATGATGATTATGAGCCGAGTGATACAACCACGCTCTTTTCCACAGAAGGGATTGTCACCACTCACATCAACCTGACAACGGAGTCCAATGGTCTGTTCTATATGCAGGACGGGGATTTCGGGATTGCTGTTTTCCATGGGGGAGCGGCTGGGGAGGTTCCCGCTTATGGAGATCGGGTTCGAGTCATCGCTCCGCTGGGGCATTTTAATGGATTATTGGAATTGATGCCAGACACGGGAGACGAAACTACCAGTGTCACCGTATTGAGTTCTGACAATACTGTTCCCGAACCCGTTGAGCTGGATTTTAATGACGCCTTTGATCCGGCTGTGATTGATGCGCTGGAAGGCAGGTTGGTACGCGCTTCGGATGTCACCATTGAAACAATCGACGGAAACACTTTTCCAACCGGCGGCAATCTGACTCTGACCGACGCTTTCGGAGCGGTTTTTACATTGCGTGTTGATGCTCGGACAGACATTGGAGGACAAGCCATTCCTGAAGGAACCGTATCAATCGTTGGACCGCTGGCTCAATTCGATACCAGCGCGCCTCGCACCGACGGGTATCAGATCCTGCCTAGCCGGTATGCCGACATTGAGAGCGCATTTAAAGCGCCAACCGTTGAATTCACCAATGAAATCACCAACATCGTCCGCGAAGGCGATCTGGCTGTGAACGAATACACCGAACTGGTCATGCGCCCCGGTGAAACATTAACCATGACCTTCACTGCTACCGACCCGGAAGGTGAATCCATTACCGTCACCTCGGAAGGAAGCGCTCCCGCCTCGGCAGTCTGGTCATTGCCTGAAGGACCTGGAACCATCCTGGAAGGCTCTCTTACATTGACCATTTCCGAGTCGGACGCTGGTGAGTACTATGAGCCCACTCTGGTTACCGCAAACAGTGTGGCTGAGAATCGTCTGACGATTTCCATCTATGTGCCAACGGAAGCTGAACAACAGATCTACATCGGAGAATTCCTGGCCAATGCATCAGGAGACGCCGACGCGCCTCACTTCAATCCTTTGCAACGGTCGATCACAGGACCGGAAGATTATGATCCACGTTCCGACGACGAATACATTGAACTCGTCAATGCTGGAACTGAATCTGTTGAACTCGGCGGTTGGTCTATAGAAGACGCAGTGCAACAGCGCCATCGCTTTTTCAACTCCTTCATTCTCGCGCCAGGATCTTCCATGATTGTTTACGGAGGACCACTCAACGGATTTGAGCCAGGCATTGACGTTCCATTCATAGCAGCCAGCGCTGATGCTTTTGGTTTTGGCGCAAACAATGGTGGCGACACATTGATGGTCAGAAACGCGGATGGATACCTGATCGAGCGTGTGGTTTATACAGAGTTCCACACCTCGCCGATCGGATCATCCACACGTTTTCCTACATTGAATCATGGGTTTGTGCGTCAGGACTGGGTCACAGACCTTCTGGTATCACCCGGAACATGGTACAATGGCGACAGCTATGCTGATCCGGCCCCTGTTTTGGATGGCCCGGCTGATATATCCGCCAGCCTGAATGAAGACGGAGGTTTTGTACTGCAATGGACTGCTGAACCTGGGCGTGGGTACACAATTTGGACATCCAATGGACTGAGCCAGGGGTTTGAAGCGTTGTTCTATGGATTTACTGTTGAGAGTGATCAAGGATTTTTTACAGACAACCGGCCGGTTTCCGAAGCTGAATATCGTTATTACCGCGTCACAACGCACTAAAATCTGCATGCTTCAGCCTAACCGTTTCTGTTGGTAGGTGAAGGAAGTTAGAGCGTTGAAAAACAACCCTGAAAAGCCGGTTCCTCTGAATGGGAATCGGCCTTTTTATTATATTTACATAACAATTTGTAGATTTCCTTGCAAAAGACACTTGCCAACTCAATTCGACCTGACTAGTCTTTCGTCTCTTTTATGTGGAATGTTTCTCCGGAAACTCATCCCATTAAAAGTTGAATTTAGAAATCGCCGGCAAAAACAGACTGAAACTGATAAATTTATGGTCAAAATTCGCTTAAAGCGGATCGGAGCAAAAAACAATCCTGTCTATCGTGTAGTGGTGGCAGACAGCCGCAAACCCCGTGACGGACGTTTTGTCGAAATTCTGGGATCCTATTATCCTGAAGCAGAAGGCAGCGCCAAATTCCGTTTGGATCTTTCGAGAGCCGATTACTGGCTTGGAACCGGGGCGCAGCCTACTGACACAGCCAAAAGCATATTGAACAAAGCGAAAAAGGCAGCAGCTGAAACCGAAGCAGAAACTCCAGCAGCTACTGAAGCTCCAGCTGAGACAGCTGAAGCTTGATATTCCAAGGGCTTCTCACAGGGGTGACCGATCATATCCCGTAACACTATCCGAATTGCAATCATGCAGGAATTCCTGGAATACGTAGTCTCCAGGCTAGTTGATTATCCTGAAGATATTTCCATTGAGGTATTTGAGGACGACGATGCCGATGTTTATGAACTGTCACTTCGCCAGTGTGACCTTGGTAAAGTGGTAGGGCGTCAGGGGAAAACAGTGAATTCCATTCGAGCATTGATGCAATTGGGAATGGACGACCCAGACAGAAAATGTGTGCTGAAGTTGATTGAGGATTAAACACAAATCTCTCATTGCTAACTACGCTTGCAGCAGACAGCTTGTTCAATCCAGATTGAAAAGACAGGCAAAGCCGCCAATTATTCCGACCAATCACACTGAAATCTGATATGGAAATTGATATAATTACTCTGTTTCCATCCATGTTTCAGGGTCCGCTTGACGAAAGTATAATCAAGCGTGCCAGAGAGAGCGGCCAGCTGAATTTGAGACTGATTGACTTGAGAGATTTTACTCACGACAAGCACAGGACAGTTGACAGTCGACCCTTTGGTGGAGGTCCGGGAATGTTACTCAAACCTGAGCCTATTTTTGAAGCGGTTGAAACTTTGAGACAACCTCAAAGTAAAGTCTTGCTCATGGGGCCCTCCGGTAATACTTACCGGCAATCGAAGGCAAAAAGCCTGAGTCAGGAGTCCCATTTAATATTAATCTGCGCCAGTTATGAGGGTGTCGATGAAAGAGTACGTGAGTTCCTTGTAGATGAAGAAATCTCCATTGGTGATTATGTGCTCACGAATGGAGCGTTGCCAGCAATGGTAATTGTTGACAGCGTGACCAGA
>JAUIHU010000106.1 GCA_030432175.1 Verrucomicrobiia bacterium
GGTGTTCATCAGTCGCGGTCAGGTCTTTCTTTCCACCGTAGCCGGTAGTCTGAAACCATTTCATTTGCTCTTTTGGAATCGGCCAATTCCATCCCAGATGCCATTTGCCGATACAGGCGGTGTGGTATCCTTTGGACTTGGCTAGACTGGCAATGGTCAAGCGTTCGGGAGTGATCAATGGTTTTCCCCATAACGAAACAATGCCCCGCTGCAGACGCGAACGCCAATGGTAACGTCCGGTCAAAATCGTATAGCGCGAAGGTGAGCATACACCGGAAGAAGAATGCGCATCCGTAAATCTCATCCCTCCCCTGGCAATGGAATCAATGTGAGGGGTCGGGATTTTTCCGCGATCAGGATTATAACAACTCACATCGCCATAACCCAAATCATCAGCATACAACACCAGAATATTGGGACGCCCATTCAATGACTCATTAGAGTTGTCTGCAGACACATTGAAAATTGACGTAACGAAAACAAGAGACAGGAACATGAATTTGATCTGAGACAATCTAAATATTTTCATTACAATTTCCTAACTATTCGGACAGAATTTGCAGGATCAACAGAAGTGATTGAGCTGAAGCAAATCCCTTCTTAACTTCGCGGCTTAGCGTCTTCGCGTGAAACAAAAAAATCCATCTTCAGCCACGCGCAAAACGCGCTTTCAAACTGGAATACCCATTCACCCGCTCATACTTCGCCTCTTTTTCCACATGAGGAACAGCTTCGAGAATGGAGAGTCGAACTTGATTCTGAATCAAAGACTGCATCAGAGTCCGCACCACCAGTCGGGCGTGCAAAGCCCCCAGGCAAAGGTGCGGTCCAAACCCGAACGAAAGGTGCGGGTTCGGTTTGCGGTCCAGTCGAATCTCATCCGGATTTTCAAACACCGTCTCATCATGATTGGCAGAAGCCCACCCCATGGAGACGCGTCCTCCTGCCGGAACCTGGACACCTTGAACTTCGGTATCCACCGGACAGACTCGTCCAATATGAGTCAGCGGCATGAATACCCGAAAGAATTCTTCACCAGCGTGAACGATCCGTTTGGGATCCTCCCTCAAATAATCCAATCCTTCCGGATGTTCAGCAAAGTAGGCAATGATGTTAGAGATACTGTGAATGATCGTATCCCGCCCGCCAGCAAAAGCCAGATTGGCAAAGCCCATGATTTCTTCCCGAGTCAGTCTGCGACCCTGGTATTCCGCCTGAGTCAATGCGCTGAAAAAGTCCTCGCCTGGATTTGCTTCCGCTTCATCAAACTTACGATGAAGATAGGACTCCAAAGTGTCACCCTTCTTCGCCAGAGCGCCATCCACTTTGAAAACATGAATCCCCCACCCAATCCAAGTATCCGCCTCTTTTTCAGAGACATTCAACAAATAAGTCAGCGCATGAGATTGGATCGGCAAAGCGAAATCATTCACCACTTCCAGAATTTCCTTATCAAGGGCGAGATCCAACTGTCTTTGAATCAAAGACTCCACCTGACTGACCATCTCCGGCAACTTGGGACGTTGAAAGAACGGTTCAACAATGGCTCGATATTCAGTGTGTTCCGGGGGATTGGTTTCAATCGGCAACTGCCGCATCGAACGCACTGATTCTTCAGAAGGGATCGGCACGCGAAAAGGCGCATCTGAACTGAAAGTCTCCCAATCCCGAGTCGCCTTTCTGACATCGGCATGCCGAAGCAGCATCGGCACCTCTTCGCCCTGGAATGGGCACTTCAACACGCCATCCTGCTGTCGCGCTTCGCGGAACGGATCCCGAGGGTTGTTTGCTTGTGTCATGATGAACCCGATAATGATCTATTTTTGGGGGTCAGTCAAAGAATCTTGACAAAAGTTAGCCTTGGCTAAAGTAGTGTCAAGATTCTTTGACTGACCCCCTTGGAAATATTAGAATCCGCTGCATGCTGAGACCACGAAAGAAATATACGGTTTATGATTTGCAACAGCTGAAGGGCAAGCGCGTATTGACGCACATCCATGTCAAATCTCCGGAAGAGGCCGCTGCGGCGGAGGAAGCGGGAGTGGATCTGATGAGCTGCAGTTTTGATTCTCCCGATTCGCAGGCAAGATTACCGTTGCTGGTGGCGGCGGCGCCAAACAGTTTTCTTTCAGGCGCTACACCGCATGGGATGGCCAGCGCCGAGGAGGCGATTCGTGTTGGATTTCTGGCTTTGGAACGGGGAGCGAGTTCGGTTTACTGCTCGGCCAGTCCGAAGATTATTGAAGCGATGGCGAGGGAAGGGATTCCGGTGGTGGGACATTTGGGATTGGTGCCAAGGCATGTGACCTGGACAAATTACCGGGCGATTGGAAAAACGACCGAAGAAGCTGAGGCTCTTTATCGGAAAATAAAAGATTTGGAAAACGCAGGAGCGTATGCGGCTGAATTGGAATGTGTGCCTCATCGCCTGGCTTCATTTCTTTCATCTCAGACAAAAATGCTGATGATGTCTTTGGGATCAGGAACCGGATGCGACACTCAGTTTCTTTTTTCTGATGATATTCTCTGTGATTATGACGAACGACTTCCTCGTCATGCCAAGGCCTATCGGAATTTCGCCGAGGAATATCGTCGCCTTCAAAAAGAGCGAATTGCTGCTTTTCGCGAGTACATCAGCGATGTCAAATCAGGTCAGTTTCCTGAGAAAAGCCATCTGATAGAGATGGAGGAATCGCAGCTAACGGACTTTATTGAGCGCATTCATTGGGAGTCTGAAGATTGAAAAAACAAACTATCTAGAGCCTTTCTTCTGAAGATGAAGCCAGGGTAATCCAGGCGGTTTCTCGATTGGGGTCAGCTATAAAAATCCCAATCAGCTGGCCTGTTTCAGCGCTCACTGCTACTGATCCCTGGTAGGAGGTAATATCTTCACCCCAGGCCTGAATCCAACTCCAATCAGCGGCCATAAAAACCCATGCGCCGGTCTCCGCAATGAGGTGGGACTTGCTGATAAAATGTGGCTTCAATTTTTCTCCCATTCCATTGATATAAGGGATTAACCATACGTTGATTGGCTGACTGGGCTGGTTCTCCTGCTGTGAAATCCAAAGCGCTTTACTGCGTTCGGCCTGCTGCTTGATTTGACTCCAGACAGGTTCAGCTGGCGCCCACAACCCAACACCTCTCCGCTTCCAAAGAAACTTTCCACCTCCTGTGATTTCGATCCCAAGCGCAGGTAAAACCGGAGGTGTAGCCGCCGCTGGATCCAGATCTTCCAAAAATTCTTGAGGTCCAAGGATTCCCTGATCGGTCACTAATACATTGCCAACACGCTCTTCTCTGCTGGTTATTAAATAATAATCCTTTAACCAGATCCGCTTCACTGCGATGGACTGAGGATGGCTCTCTGGAAGTGGAATGGATGATAATGGAATGGATGGCTGCCACTCGGTCCAAGAAGCTTCCGGTCTGGAATGCAATATAAACCGCGTACCAGGTCTGGCTTGCGCTTTTGGTGAATTGGGCGTTGCCAAAGCGACTCCACCACTGACAAGTGTTTGGATTGAATCCAGGCTCAACGACAATCCATCCATCAACCCAGCCTGGATTCGGAATCCGCTAGCGTTCCAAAAGACACTGTTCTCTCTAATCAGAGTTTTGTATTCTGGTAGAACATATGCCTTCGCCACAACACCGCTGGCGTCGTCTGCGAGTTTTACACTTAACAAAGCTCCTATTGGAATTTGGCGATAAAGTAGAGGAGCGCCAGCACGGAGCCCTCCCCTTTGATTGGCTCTGAGTTGAATTTCTAATCCTCCAGCGGGCAGCGTGGCTCGAATAGGAGCAGATTCCAGTCCAATAAATTCGACTGTTCTCGAATCCACTGCGGTACGCTGAAGCGTAGAGTCCTCTTCATTGTCGACCGGCAATGCGGCGATATATCTGGCGCCAATCACAGTATCTAATCCTTCAATCCCTGAAAGATCAATCTGCGGTCGAACAATCCAGAATCTCGTGCCAGCTCTTGCCAGAGCCCGTGATTCAGAGTTCAAACGTGCGTGGACCCAAACTTTTTCCAGACTTTTATCCAAATGAGCTTCTTCAACATACCCGACATTCAGTCCCAGGAATTTGATCTGATCCCCGGTTTTAATTCCATGTCCGGCTTGAAACTGGATCTTGATAGGAATTCCACGCTGTTGATACACATTATACCCTGCCCAGCATAAAACGAGCACAGCCAGAAGAACAGGGGTCCAGGACCAAAAACTTCCGGAGCGACTGGATTGTTTTTTAGCGCAAGGAAGGACTTCATGGGGAGATTCTGTGTTCATTGGAGTGAGTTGGAATCAATTCAATGTAGAAATCCTACCACATCGGAAAAACAAGCACACCTTATTATAATAATCCCACAATGAGATATCCTCAATACGGGGTAAACACGTCAAAAGATCTGTCAAACTAGCCGAAACGACCAGGTGGCATGTGTCGTGCTATTTAATTTTTGTTATTTTGATGCGGAAATACAACACAGCAAACGATGTATCGCCTGGCATGGATTGCACAAAGAATATGCAATCATCAATGCATGAACTGTACGATAAATACTTTTCTGTCCGTGACGGAAGGACCAGCTCTGCGGCGATAAGATCCCCCGGCGTGTCTTCAGATAGTTTTGGATTGAGCTGCGTTTCTGCAGATGGGGGCGCCTATGGTTTAGGTGATTCAGAAGTGCAGTTTCCGGCCTTGTCGCTGGTCAAACCGCTGATCTACGGACTCGCTTTGGAAGACAACGGATTACAAGCTGTTCGAGAAAAGATTGGAGTAGAACCAACAGGAACCGCATTTGACGGATTGCTGAATCAAAGCGAGTTATCACAAAAGCGATTCAATCCAATGGTTAATCTCGGAGCCATCGCAGTCACCAGCATGGTTGCGGGGAAAAGTTTTGATGAAAAACAGAAGCGCATCCTCAGCATGGTTGAGCGATTCACTGGACGGGAAGTCGTTGTTAGTCGCGAGATGATTCAACATCGACGCAAGAAGATTTCCTACAACCGCGCACAGGCTTATTACATGGAAAGTGAAGGACTTCTGAGTGATTCCGTAGAAGCCAGTGTAGAGTTGTATGATTTTCAGTGTTCCATCCTTCTTACTTGTCGGGACCTCGCTACAATAGCAGCCGCACTGGCCAATGGAGGCATCAATCCAGTTACCCGTAAGCGAGCAATAGCAGGAGAATGGGTGAAGAATATCCTGAGCGTCATGTTTACCAGCGGGCTTTATGATGATTCCGGGCAATGGGCGCACCGAGTAGGAACACCAGCTAAAAGCGGATTAGCCGGGGCGATCTGGATGGTTTCACCTGGCGCTTATGGAGCCGCTGTTTTCTCACCCAAACTGAACTCGAATTCTAAAAGTCTTAGAGGACAACAGGTTTTGACGGAGTTATCCGATCGACTTAAGTCTCACGTCTTTCATGGTGAACGTCCCGCGTCACCTTCAAAAAATCAGTCCTTCAGCAGCAAACGGCGTACCTCGGTGGCATCCATTCTAGGTCAGCTGCATACGGAATATTCCTCTTTGAAGGAAGGTAAGCCTTACGTGTGTGATCCTTCAGTCAGTCAGATTGATCCTGCTCGTTTTGGTATTTGCGCTGTGGACGTGGATGGACGCGCTATTGGTGTCGGCGACTGGCAGTACCCCTTCCTGATTCAATCCATTTCCAAGGTATTCGTATACGGACAAGCCCTGGAAGATCATGGGCGTGATTACGTGCATCGGCGAGTGGATGTCGAACCGTCAGGGGCGCCTTATGATGCAATTATCAAGCTGGAGCAAAAATCCAAACGCCCGTTCAATCCAATGGTCAATACTGGCGGCATCGCAACCACCAGCATGATCAAAGGGAAAACTCGAGGTCAACGCTTACAGCGAATTCTGGACATGTATGGCAAATACATGGGGCGTGAAGTCGCTCTGGATGCGCCAGCGTTTCTGGCAGAACAGCAAACCGGAGACCGCAACCGGGCCATTTCCTACCTCTTGCGCCATTTTGGAATGATGAACGGATCCGTAGATGACGCTTTGGATCTATACCTGCAGCAGTGCAGTGTTCGAGTCACAGCAAAAGACCTGGCTGTCATGGCTGCTACTTTGGCCAGCGGAGGAGTAAATCCACTGACGGGAGCGCGCGCGATTTCGGCTGAGTATGTTCAGGATTTGCTCAGCGTCATGCATACTTGCGGTATGTACGACTTTGCAGGAGCCTGGGCTTATGAAGTTGGATTTCCCGCCAAGAGTGGAGTGGGAGGAGGAATCATAGCTGTGGCGCCGGGGCGAATGGGACTCGCGGTGTTTTCACCGCCATTGGATGAAAGAGGGAACAGTGTCCGGGGGATTCGTGTTTTTGAAGCTCTATCCCGAAAGTTGAAGTTACATATTTTTGACAAACACTAAATCAGTATCGAAAAGAATACAAAATTATGTGTGGTATAGCAGGAGTCTGGGGAGAAGTGAATGATGGAGTCGTCCGCGAGATGATGAAAGACCAGAAACATCGCGGTCCGGACGATGAAGGGTTGAGGTCGTTGGTTGGTAAAGGATCATTGGGACATGTGCGTCTCTCGATTATGGATCCGGAGCGGGGACAGCAACCTGCAATCAATGAAACCGGTGATCATACGCTTGTTGCGAATGGAATGATTTACAATCATCCCAAGCTCCGCGCCAGTCTTGGTGATCGCCATCAGTATCGGTCGACCAGTGATAGCGAAACCACTTTGCATCTATTTGAGGAATTGAGTCGGCAAACACCTGCCAGTCTTGATGGAGCTTTTGCATTTGGCGTGGCGCATGGTGAGCGACTTTTCTTGGCCCGCGACCCCATCGGCATCAAGCCGCTTTACTATGGGAAAAGTTCCTCCGACGATAGCAAAGCGCCTTCCAAATTATTATTTGCCTCGGAACTCAAAGCCATTAGTCGTTGGGTGGATGATGTGCATGAGTTTCCTGCGGGTAGTTGGTGGGATTCGGAAAAAGGCTTTCATCGTTACTATCATACTCCCGACCTGCAGCCAGAAGACGCTCCACTAGAAGTTCATATCCAACGGCTCCGATCGACACTTGAGAGATCCATTGAAAAGAGACTGCTGAGCGATGTTCCATTGGGAGCCTTTTTATCCGGTGGATTGGATAGCAGCATCATTGCCGCCGTTGCTAAACAGAAGATGGGACACCTTCACACATTCTCAGTCGGTATTGAAGGATCTCGTGATCTCGAAGCAGCACGGGTAGTGGCAAAATATATTGGATCTGAACATCACGAATACGCGTTCAGCATTGAAGAAGTGCGGCAAGCGCTGCCGGAGATTGTGTATTATTTGGAATCGTTTGACCAGGACCTCGTCCGTAGCGCGATTCCTTGTTACTTCTGTTCCCGTCTTGCCAAGAAAGACGTCACAGTCATTTTGACCGGGGAAGGAGCGGACGAATTATTTGCAGGATACAATTATTACAAATCAATGACCGACCCCGCTCAGTTGCATCAGGCGATGCGTTTGTCGATCGAAGGGCTGCACAACGTCAACCTGCAACGTGTTGATAGAATGACAATGCGGCACGGTATAGAAGGACGGGTTCCGTTTCTGGATACCGAGATGATAGCGATGGCTCAAACCATTCCTCCAAAGTGGAAACTCTATCAGGAAAAAGACGGGAGTCTGACCGAGAAGTGGATTCTCAGAAAAGCTGTGGAGGATTTGTTGCCTGAAGAAATCGTTTGGAGAATTAAAGAGCAATTTGATGAGGGAAGTGGGACCGTGGACTTGCTGGATCAATTGATTCAGGAAGAAACCCGAGGGATTGATTCAGAAGCCTACATCAATAAGCATCAACGTGACCGGTTGAGATCGGCGGAAGAATGTTACTACCATCGAATCCTGGTATCAGAGTGTGAAGCGCCCGAACCAGTTTTAAAGAATGTAGGACGTTGGACCGGTGGGATGGGGTAGAATTTAAAATGACCAGACTTTATGCCAGCGCGCCTGATTCTTCATCCTGCCATATAGAATGAGGATCAAAGCATATTGCAGCCAGCAGGTTCATGAACACGCTGGCTGCAAAAAGGTAAAGTCCTGGTCCAACGTGAACGCTCACCAGGTCGCCCAACTTGACGAATGCGACCAGTGCGGCCACGAGCAATACATCTACCATTCCAAAGCGCCCGGTCCATTCGATCCATTGCCATACCGTTTTCTTATGATGCGCCGCCCAGTTCTGGATCCATCCACTCGTCAAAGCGAGTAAGCCAATCAATTTAGCCAGTGGGAAAACCACCGAGCAAATCAGTAACAAAACACCGAGAGGAATTTGTCCGTGTTGAATCAAATCCATAATGGCTCCGAGCACACTGGAACTGTGGGAATGTCCAAGCCTTTCGATCTGAACCATGTCCAGCAGGAGAGCTGGCGGGAGCAGGATCAGCGCTCCCAGTGAAAATGATCTTGTCCACGAACGGTGGCTGGCGCGTTGGCGCTCATCAGGAAAATGATGATCGCAACGGGCACAGACCAGCTCAGAAATTTCCTCAAAGTCAGTGACTGGCGGTTTGGATTGAATCAATCCGCACACCGGACAGGAAATCAGATGGGCATCAGGCGCGTTATCCATTTCATTCTAGAGTTATCAAGACACCGAATCTTAATCAACGTTCCTGCAGCAGATAGCTCATCAGATCGCCCAGGTCCTGTTCGCTGAGTGTTTCCCCAAATGCCGGAGGCATCAGTGAAGTGGGTAATGTGTCCACTTCCAAAACATCTTCTTTTGGCACATTGATCGTGGCGCCGGTTGCATCAATCACAACATACGAAGCTCCCTCTTCCCTCGCCAGCATCCCGTTGACGGTTCCTCCAGTGACCAAAGTCAAAATGCTGTATCGGAATGCAATGTCAACGTTCCGGTTGGGAGCCAGGATGTCTTCCGCCAGCCTTTCAGCTCCGCGTCCCCAGACTCCATCCAGTTGTGGTCCCACCAGTTTGCCTACTCCGTCAATCTGATGGCAGATGGCGCAGTTGGCGTTGAAAACTGCTTTTCCTTTTTCAGCGGACCACGTTCCGGAGTTGGCTTGGAAGTGAGCCAGTCGCCGGGCGATCAACTCCGCCAAAGCCGGATCCTCATCCGGTAGAGCTTCAGTGATTTCGCTTATCGCATTCGTTAATTCAGAATCATCATGCGATTGAATTCTGGATACGATTGAAGCCTCTCTCAACAACAGGGCCGGAGCGGCGCCGGACTTTACAAGATCCAATAACTGGAGCGCTCCAGTTGGTGTGGATGCAAGCGTCTCAGCAATCGTTCTTCTGTACCCACCGGAAGCGGATACGATGGAGCGGGTTAACAATTCTCGAACCGGATCTGAATCCGCGATGATTTGCAGCGCCTGAATGAGTTGTATTTTCAACGCGGCGCTTGTATTGGCATGATTCAAAGCGGATTCCAAAACGGACAACCCTGCCTCTTTCTGAATTCCGATCAGCGCCTGAGCAGCCGCCACTTTCTCGGAATCTCTTGTGTAACCGGAGCGAAGCAAATCGGAGAGGTGTGGGACCGCTCCTTTCAGGTTGAGTTCCCGGCTGACACGCGCTCCTAGAATGGTTCTGTCTTCCGCTACCCGGGGAGGCAAGTCCGGCAACTGCAGCGGTCCGGCTTTGAAGTTGCCGATGGCGATCCAGGCGTACGCGTCCCCTGTGTCCGCGTCCACCACTTCCAGGTACACCTTTTCACCTGGTTTCACCGATTCAGAATTCGCATCAAATTCCCAGACCACGCGCTTGCCGGTGTCGTTCCGTGGCGGAATGGCAGACCGGAGAACCTCTCCATCTGAAGCGCGTCTCAAAAGCGCTTTGTTGACAGGATTCGGATTGGTTTCCGGATAACCATTATGCCCACAAAGATAAAACTCCAACCGTTCCGGCAGGGGGAATGTTTTGGAGATCAGTCGTCCGGTAAGTTTTTCACCATAGACGATACTGCTCAACACCGGACCTTGCCCGTCGTTCTGAAAGTTGCGGGTCTGGAGTCCCCAGGGATTGGGAGTAGAACCGGATTGACCTTCCAGCGGAGCGAAACTCCATCCGGTGCGTCCATCCACACTGGAGCGTAAGAGGTCCAAAGCCAGACGTCGTCCCCAGCTTTTCAGTCCGCCGGTGTAAGAAAGTCCCCGTTGCTGAATGGCCTGTTCGATGGACTGGAAGAGTTCGTGCTGGAATTCCAGATTGCCGGCAAATCGTGATTCAGCAATCTCGGCAATGTCATCCCAACTGGACCGCGGGGCGTTACGGACAATCTTTCTTAAAATCGCCGGCAAATCCTCATCCGCCAGACGTCCGGGTGTCGCGAGCTGGCGCAGCAAAAACTCTGCGGATTGTTGTCTGGACGTCAATTCCTCGTCGGACAGGTTCTCCAGCCGCTGGGCAAACGCCGCACAACTCGCTCGCGGTTGTCCCGGC
>JAUIHU010000107.1 GCA_030432175.1 Verrucomicrobiia bacterium
AGCATTGCCATTGGGAATTTACTGGATTTCTGAATCTGAACCTCAAGGAGTCATTCGCGAGTGGCTGGAAGAACGGAATGCGATTTGGACCCCTCACAATGACTTCGACGAACTGATGCTTTTAGTGCGGGATCAATTCGATCTGCCACACCCGGACGGAAAGAGATTTAACCGGATATTCGAGCAATACTCCGGCGCTTACAATGAACTCTCCAATCGGATCCGGCTCATGCCTGGTCAGTCGAATGCTGAATCTGCATTGAAACAGGCGGTCAAACATGTCGACCGATCCTTCCCTAACTTCTGGGCTGTTGAAATGGCTGCCAGCCGCAGTAAACATACAGATCTCAACCAAACGGATCAGATTTATGTGGATGGCCTGAGGCAATTTCCGGATTCGGTGGAGCTGATGACCTATTTTGCAAATTATTTGAGAGACTTCCGCAAGGATTATAATCGCGCTGAGGAGTGTTACAGAAAGGCTATAGCAATGAATGCTCAGTATGCTCCTGGATTAATCAATTTTGCATTTTTCCAGACCTGGGTGAGGAAGGATCAGGATCGCGCGGAAGAGTTTTATATGCGAGCGATTCAGGCTGATCCAGGAAATGCAAGGATCGTCACCACATATGCAAACTTCCTGGCTAAAGTCAGAAACGATCTCAAAAAAGCTGGAGAGTATTTCCAGAAAGCGCTGGAGATGGATTCCTCGGATCCGAATATTCAATTGGGTTTCGCAGGCTTTCTGCTGGCTTTAGGGGAGAAAGACCGTGGGCTGACGACATTGGATCGGGTACGAGATCAAGCGAAGCCAGACCAACGACCTGGGCTTGCGCTGGAATATGGTTTTTACCTTTTGGCACATGGAACTCCAGAACGGAGGGAAGGCGCGTTGAAACTATTGAAAACAGCGCTGAAGACAGGAGGTCGAAGACCGGGGTTAATGTTGAAAGCCAATATCCAACGCGCTGAACGCGAAGGATTTCCCGAGCCTTCCTGGTTACAGAAACTGGCCATGGTCATCAATGATGAGGCCAACATTAATGTATTGGAAGAGTGGTTGGCCTGGAAACGAATAGTTGCCTGAGCTAATGAGGCTTTCGCGCTAAAGGTTGACCCAATTATTCAATGAGCAGGCGGCCTGAGCTGATTTCTCAAACAGCTTACGCCGCCATATTTTTTCTTCGGATTCTCCATTCAGCCAACAAACAGATGAGCGCAGCCAGCAACGGCCAGGGTCCGTGCCACAAAGGGACGCTGTAAGTAACAGATTTAGGCGCAGGAACAGAATCCAGGGTTTGTGACCAATCATTTAAATCATCAATTTCGAGGAAACGTCCTCCTGACTTGGCTGCGATTCTTTTGAGCAGGTCATGATTTGGTTCCAGCATACTCAGTTCCTCCGAAAACGAATGGGTCACCCAACTGGATTTTTCACGATCGATTTCTATTCCATTAGCATCAGAAGCCACCGACTCCACCAGAAATCCGCCCGCTGAACCAGGTAAGTACTTACTCACTTTCTCATGAGCCAATTCGCCCTGGAAGACTGGGAGCCTCCAGTTCTGCCTGTCCGTTACTTGCTCAAATCTTCCATCTATAAATTGATATTCAGAAACTTCAACAGAGACTTCAGAGCTGACATCAGGCTCAAATTCTTTGTCCAGGACTTTTGAAGAAATAATCTGCATACCGGAGACCCCGGACTGGTGGTCTTGCTGGATTTGCATTTGAAGACGTGAAGGAACATCAACAGTCAGCCATCGGGCCATTTGCCGCCAGCGCTTTTCGAATCCACTGTCATCAACTGGAGTCCGAAACTGAGTGCGCCAGAAGCGAGCCAGTGTTAGCGCTGCGCTTTTACCGGCGCCATAATTTTGAATTCCAAGCGCGGGGAATTGATTGCCTGCCTGATCCTCAAGGACGGCCAGAAGACTTGCTGCAGGTTTGGGGCGTCCAACACGGTTGAAATTGCCCCATTCTGGAGAGAATTCCAACCATGCCTTTTCAGCGTCTTGCGTTGCTTGAGTTCGAGACCATGCTTCTTGCCAACCCGGCTCTGTGAATTTCCATTGAGTCGCTCCCACTCTGGATTGAGTTGCTGACGAATCGCTCAGATAAAACGGCAGAATATCCTCCATCGGAGTTCCGGCATACCCACCTTTAGCAAATGACTCCTGTCCACCCAACATCAGAAAACCTCCTCCACGGCGTGCAACGAATTCGCGAATCAGATATAATTGGTCCCTGGTAAAAAACTCCGCTTCCACATCATCCAGAATTAACCCATCGAACTTGTAGAGATCTTCTTTGAATTTTGGAAATCCGTCTTTGAGTTCTTCTTCATTAAGCACATTGATCCGCGTCAACACTGGTTCATCGTAGCGTCGTGTTTCTTCAACCGCAGGATCGTCCAATCCTTGAAAAAGTGGATTAGCGGAGCTGTTTCCACGGCCTCGGAACTCAAACTTAGGCTCCCGCTTAGCCACTCGAATCAACGCTGACAAACTTAGTTCTGGATCCTCATCAATTGAACGATTCAAGAATTTGAACTCCCAGTTTGGCCGACCGCTAACGTAAAGAATGCGGAATGGGCCTTTAGGGGAATTAACTGCAAATAGTGAAAAATTGTTCCAATAAGTAGATTCCTGGCTCCCTGGTTGGTCTACCTGATATAAATCTGAAACATTTGCCAGGCCGACGTTGTAGGCTCGTACATGATGGAAAGGTGGAAGTTCTGGATCAGGTTTAAAGGAGAATCTGGCGACCCAGGAGGATTGTTTTCGACTCGTGGGAACGGTCTGTGATTGAACAATCGCGCCAGCAGAATCGATCAAGTCAACTTGGATATCCGGGTATTCAGATCCGTACACTTTTCCATCAACTTTTACAATAACTGGAGCATTTTCAAACACGGTTTGAGTCACATGAGTTCGTTGAATAGAAATATCACTGGTGGTTGGCGGATCTCCCAGGGCAGCTACATAAACCGGTGGAAGGGAATTCCATTGGACATTATTTTCAAAATCTAAATCCGTTGCTGATCCGTCAGAGAGCACAAGAATTCCTGCGAGGTCTCGGTTTTTAAATCTTGTCAAAATTTGATTCAGCGACCCGAAAAGAGGGGAAGCTGAAGATGAGAAATCCAGGTTTGTCTGAGGTGACACAGATTCAAGACGGTCTCCCGACTGGTAGTCATGAACTTTGAACCATGTTTCCAGGCGATCCCTCCAGCCGTCACCATTGGGTTGATAAGCTTCGGAAATGATTGTGTTCAATTTTGCTCCCCGGCTGACTGATCCAGGTTGATCTACCAGATTCATGCTGGCGCTATTATCGTAAAGGACAACAAACGAATTTTCGCCCGGAGAAACTCTGGTTTTGACCGCTCTGGGTTCAAGCAAATAGGTAATGATAAGAATCAAGCCTAACGCTTTGAAGAGCAGAGCTGCAAACTTTCTGGCGCCACGCAGAGTCATTGGAGACCGGAGTGAATAGCTCCAAATTAATGCGACGAGTCCAATAATTCCTGCGGCGAGCAGCGCGAGGAATTGATCTAGATTCCATTCAATCATCAAGAACACTTGGGTTATTAATTTGAGATTATTCTGATGAACTGACGCTTGAAGGGTTAAACGCGCCTGAGCTCAGGCGTTCGAAGTATTTCCGAGTTGCTTCAGCATGATCGGAAGGCGGAGGATCTCGATCAATCGCGATCAGTTCCTCACTTTCAGGGTTTCTCCTGGATATTTCGTTCTTGAGATTAGCGCTGACATCCGTCAATGGAGTTAGAATATCTGACACGACCACATCCCATTTGGGAGTTTCACCTTCACGATAAGCGCTGCGAGCATCTTTAGCAGCCTCAATCGCCCTGCTGATCTCCCGTTGAAACTCCTCCACATCAATCATTTCCTCAGCATTCCTGAGTCGATCCAGCCAGCCACTGAAGTCATTACCTGTGATGGGGGCAGAGCTCTCTGCAGCGCTTGATGCGCCATTCCCATCCTGACCACCCATCGCCTGACCCAAGATGCCACCAGTCTGACCAGTCTGAGCTGTCTGAGCTGTCTGACTTGTCTGACTTGTCTGACTTGTCTGACTTGCCTGACTTGCCTGACTTGCCTGACTTGCCTGACTTGCCTGACCAGTCTGACTTGCCTGACCAGTCTGACTACTAACCTCCTTGGCTAGTTCTTCTCGGAGCGCATCAAGTTCCTGTTGAGCTTTGCGCAGGGCTTCAACGTCATCACCCAGAGTCAGGTCAGCCGCTTCATCTACTGCCTGGCTTAGCTGAGCAATTTGATCAGAAGTTTGTCTTTCGATTTCAAGCGCCTCATTCACGAAATTAAAATCCATTAACTCCTGCATCTGCTCAAAATTTTCTTCAACTCCTCTCTGAGCAGCCTGACGATATGCATCATACAGTTTCCGTGAGAGGATAGGTTCGGACGCCTCTGCTTGTTCAGTCAGGTCGCGAAGCTCCTCCATAAACTCACTCAAACGCTCCTGCTGCTGCGCCAAAGCTTCACCAGACTGTTCACGCTCCGGATCTCTCAAACCGGAAGCTGGTTCCGCACGCTGTTTCTCTCCTACTCGTTGCAAGTTCTGTCTTAGTTCAGCTTGGGCTTGGGATAGTTCCCTGGATGATTCCCGTAAATTTTCCATTGCTTCAGCAAATGAGGAAGAAGTTTCTCTTCGGAACTCATTACGAACTTCTTCGAGATTCTCTCTAGCCTGGTTTCCGGTGGCAAGCGCTTGAGAAACTTCTCCCTGTTCCATCGCTTCCATGGTTTCAAGCGCGGAATCACGAGTTTCCTCCAGTCTCTCCCGAGAAGAACTTTGTTGGCTCGCGTTCTGGCTATTCTGCGCCATTCGCTGATTAACTTCATCCAGATCCTCCAACAGTTCCTCCTGCTCTTCTCGTAGTTTCTTGAGTCGCTCTTCCATCGTCAGGGCTTCTTCCTCTTCTTCCTCAATGTCCTGAACAGTTTGTAATTCCTGCAATTGTTCGTTGATGTCCTGTTGCCGCTGAGCTAATTCCTTCAATCGGTCCAACATGAAAACATTTTCACGCATGCTGTCCTCTTGAAGCATTTGCGCCTGGCTGCGGGTTTCATAACGATTTTCTTCTTTAGAAAATTCCATTTGATCCAAGGCACGGTCCTGCATGTTTCCCTGGCCACTGCTGCTTGAACCTTGTTGATTCTGGTTGTTCCGGGATCGGGTAACCAGAAATTCATTGGATCGAAGTCTTAACAACGCTTCATAAGCCTTCTGCTCAGCACCGGCTGCCTCGGCTAGAATTTCTGCAGGATCCGTCTGGTCTTTGGCTTCGAATAGAAAACGAATCGCATCAGCCATGGACTCCTGAGCATTTTCGAGGCTCTGCTGCGATTCGGGAGCGGTTGCCATTTGACCAAGTTGGGAACTGAGTTCCAGAATTTCTGTCTGCGTGTCCTCCAGAAACTGGATGTCTTCTGAGCGCTTGTCCTGATCTGATCGCTCATCCAACCGGCGTTTAAGATTCCATGTGGCGCTGAGGAGTTCTTTCTGTCGTTCAATCACTTGGTCCGGAGCTGATCCGCCTTTTCCAGATTGTCCGGAATTCATACTTTGGGCAGCGTCAGCAACTCCGCTGTTATCTTCTCGATAAATCATTTCGAAGGGTCGGACTTTTGCGAAAAACAGCTCCCCTTCAGTGATCCTGATTTCTCCATCAGGACCATAGTCTTTTGCCCATAAAAAATATGTCATTAAAGATTCTGGTTCTGATTTCAGCTCTTCCATCGAAAAAAGATGCTCAATTTCGGCTTGAAGAAGCGCTTCAGCAGTTTCCTGATCCAACCTCTTCGGCCCGGTCGAAATAAAATGGGGATCAGAATTCAAGTAAGTAAAACCAATGCCATAGTCCAATAACCCATAATCATCAGTGGCTCGACCTTTGGCAGTCCATTCTTCCAATGGTGAAACTTCCTGGTCTCCTTTTGGAAAATCCCATTCCAGTTTAGGTCGGAGATTTTCAACCAGCTTGATGACGATGCGGATCGGGTCCTTTGGCTCCCTCCCATTCTTGTCCGTGGCTTTCAGAGTTACTATCTGGTCGGCGATCAACTCCTGAGCATTCGCAAATCGGAAAACTTCCAGGTTCTGTGGATCCTGGACTAAAGAAATCGCCTTGGATTCTTCATCCTGAGAGATCCATTCAACGGATTCCATCGGTTGATTGAAACGAAACTCATAAGAGAAAACGGAATTTTCGGGCAGAGCCAGGCGACGGGTTTTTTCAATAGTTTCCGCTTCTTTGCGAGTGTAAGACGGGTAGTTGATTTGTGCAGTAGCCTCAACCAGTTCGGGAGAGACATAAACTTCAATCTCGTAATTCTCGGTTGTCTGATTCCCGTACTTTATTGAGTAGGTGATGTTGGTTGAAATATTTTCCATCTGGTAGGCAAATACCGGATCTTCCAGGTTCTTCACCATAGGCGCCGATTTCCATTCTCCCTCCTCGCTCTCACGCGCTCTCAACCAGACTTCATCAGGAGCCCTGTCCTCAGGGAAACTGGCGCGGAATAACAGTCGAGAACCTTTTTCAACCTCCGCATTGCCAGGATAGATGTTCATCACTTCTGGCCGAGGAGCAGCTTCCAGATAGTCAAATCCTACAAAATAAACAAGCGCAGCCGCAAACAATGCCCAGACATGGAATAAATGGGATAAGAATAATGCGGTTATGCAGGAGGATTCCCAGGCTCCTCCTCTACTCTTCTGAATCGTGTCAGAGAACAGTTTTTCTTTTAACCAATCTTGAACGCTGGAATTCTGAACCGTGTTCCAGGCATCAACTGATGTGATAAGCGATGCGTCCAGATAACGTTGTTCATTCTCAACCTTCTGCGCAGTCTTCTTTAAATCTATCGGACGACGGGAAACAAGAATCACCCTGATAAAACCAACAACTAATGCGGATGTTGCCAATGATTTCCAAATCCAGTTGGGATCCATCCCAACCATGCGACCGGGACCATCCAATGCAATCCATATTGCGCAAAAAAGGATGTATAGGATCCAGACAATACCCAGATCCGTCAAAATCCTGGTCAATCTGTTGCGACGGGCGATTCTTTGAAGTGTGGCCTGTAATGCTGGTCCCAATGACGCAGAGACAATCCTGTTTGGATCAGGAACTGAAGCGCTTGAATCCATGTTTTGTTCAGAAAAACCCTGTGAAGCGCTGGAGTTGAGAACAGCAGGTTCGTTCTTAGGTGTTTCAGTATGGTCTAAGGATTGATGTTCCGTTTCCATAGGATCAGTCTGCGTTTGGTTTTCTGGAGGATGTCATGGGCGAGGACCAGTAGGCCCCCAGAACGGTTTCAATCAGAATCAATGCCAGCACGAAAGCCAGGATCCATTTCCACCAGCTTTGTTCTTGTTCCCAGATCAGCGCTTGATTACTGATTTTCGTTCCTGAGATTCCTGAAACAGCTTCTGATTTGGTTTTAATTTTCTGCGGATTCACAGTTTGGGTATCCGCAAGTTCTTGTGGATTCAGGTTAGAAGATTGTCCTGGCTCAACAGGAACCCCATATCGCGTCAAATCCTCCATTGGCATCGTTGCGAGTTGAGTTTCGATTGGGTCCAGATTAACGGCCAGCGCGGTTAAATGATCGGAGGTCGATGAACTTGAATCTGCCATTGGATAGAGTCCAGGTTCAACTGTAGGTCGTTCAGCATTCCATTCAGCTCCGTTTGGCGAATGGATCTGTACTGATGGATCGAGGCCAAGCGTCTGAACTATTTTTTCAAAATTAAACGTATTACCCGTGATGATTTGGGTTGGGGGATTTTGCAATGGAAAATAGGATCTGAGAACGGCGTTCCAGAATGCCAAAAACTTTGTCGACCGCGCGAACTGGCTCTGTTTTAACGCAAATCCGGATGTCAGGATGGCGATCTTTCCTGATCCTGATTGGATATCGATCCAGGCCGGACGATTGGTTTCGAATGATGCGACAGCCGACCAGTCCAGATCCACAGGTTCCAGATCGAGCGCCAGTCGCTCAAAAAATCGTATCTTGCTGAAGTCACTGGTGGCAGGGTCTCTGAAAGGAGCCAGCCATGGATGAGAAAAGTCCAGATCGGTCAGGGTAAATCCTTTGGAGTTGGATTCTAATTCACTAGCGATGACTTTTACTGTGGAACCAGATAGGAGGGCCAGCAATTGGGTGTCCTGAGGATGGTTTAAGATGAGGCAAACAGATGCTCCTGATTTTATACGATCCGTCAGACTTTTTCGAAATTTATCAGTCAGATTGGCGTTGGTTGGAAATCCATCGATGATCCAGAAAATATCATTAAACCTGGATCCCGGCTCGGGTTCATTCAGGTCAACCTTCATAAATTCATCCCACGTCATGCTTCTAAATTCAGCTTCTTGTTCCATTGCCAGGAAAGCTTGTTCGATGAAAAAACTTCGCTCTGGTGATGAGGGTTGGGCAGGATCTGATACCCAACGCACCGGAGTCAAAGCTGGCGCAGCCAGGCTGATTCGCAGACGATTATCCAAATCGGGATCAGCGCCGGATTCTGATTCCAGAACGAAACTACCCGCAATCAGCTTTGACTTGGGCGCCGCAATGCGTAAACGCAGCGCTCGGGTTTCGCCCTGGCCCAAATTCAACTGCAGAGGAAGGGGCGAATCAGATGTAATTTCGGTGATAGTCATGGAATTGGAATCTGACTCATGCTGATTCCAGTCTTCCCAACGTAAAGTCCATGTGGAGCTGTCAGAGTCAATGGCATTATGAACTCGTATGCCTCCCTCCCATATATCTCCGACGATTTTAGGATTTTGTTCCAGCGCCTCATCAGCAAGATGATCATGATTTTGAACCGGGATGGATTTAAATGGATAACCGAGTTGGATCCCTGCTCCATTGCCGCCGCTGGAATTTATAATTCTTGGAACGACTTTCAACGACTCTGGCCAGTCGAGACCATTCAAGTTGTCCAGGTAAGATCCGGTCTGAAAATCAGAGATCACAAAGATGCGTCCGCTGAACTGAGCTGAACCTGATTCATCCAGATTCAATGACTCAAGAAATTGAACCGCATCTTCCAAAACCAGTTCCAACGCCAAATCAAGTCGAGTTTCATTCCATCCTGGACTTTTCTCATCAATCCATCCCAGGGCTTTAGATTGAAAAATTTCTATGTTTTCTTCCTCTGATCCAACTTCTTGAGCCTTGACAGGACTTGAGTCGAACCACCACAAGAAAGCTCTCGCGTCTTTTGGTAATTCATTGACAATTTTCCGGGCTTCTTGCTGGGCAGAGTCCCAGCAACCCTCTCGCTGCATACTTGCGCTGGTGTCCACCAGTATCCAAATCGCTTCCTTCGTGCTGGATTGGCCCGTTGATGAATTTGACTCCGGGAAATACGGGCGCATGAAAGCTACTGCAAGCGCCAGCAGGATCAAAATCCTGATGATAGCCAGAATCCAATGCTCAAATCGTCTTTTTTCCTTACTGGAGATCGGAGAAGCCGACAGAAAGAAAGTAGAACTGAAAGGAACATGAGTCTTGGGTCGGCTTCGGGTAAAATGCCAAATTATCGGCCCGATGATGGCCAGAGCGCCTAGCGCGTATATCGGAAATAAAAAACTCATATCCAACTACTTCTTCCTTATGACGTAATCGACTTAGCCCAGGTTTCCACGAGATCGCCGAGGTTTTCTGGACTTCATCTCGGCCCTGTTGTGGAAAAACTCACGAAGAGTTGTTTCCAGCGATCTATCAGTCCTCAGGAGACTATAACGAATGCCCAGCTTACGACAAATCCCACGAAGTTTCTCCAGATGCTGGTTTAATCGATCCAGGTACTGCTTTCTGGCAGATTCCGGGTTGATCGGGAGCGTTTCGCCTGTCTCCAGGTCTTGCATTAACATTCCTGATTCCCATTGGAAATCGAGTTCGGCTGGGTCCATAATATGAAATACAAAAATTTCCTTTCCTTGAACGGCGAACCATTCCAGTTCTTTTTCAATGGTTTCCAATGGGGTGAGAAAATCAGAAAAAATTGCTAACATGGATCGCCCCTTCGTCAATTCCCCCATGGATTGAAAAGGCGCCGGTGTGTGAGATCCATCTCCTGACTGTCCGTTTTGGATTAATGTCAGTAACTTTCTTTTCCAGCCCGGCTTTCGTT
Organism: Verrucomicrobiia bacterium; assembly: GCA_030432175.1. Lineage (GTDB taxonomy): Bacteria > Verrucomicrobiota > Verrucomicrobiia > Limisphaerales > JAUIHU01 > JAUIHU01. The sequence continues at coordinate 10,207 of JAUIHU010000107.1, forward strand.
GCGCAGGAGCCCAGTCAATAATGCCTGAATCAAAAGCGATCCATCCAGTTGCGTCACCCTGGCTGTCCAGGGTCCAGGCAATCGAAGCGGCCAGAGTGTCCGCATAGTTGCGTTTTGTGTAGCCCACAGAACCAAAGTTCATGGAGCGACTGCGATCCATCAACAGGTAGCACCGCAGATTGGTTTCTTCTTCATACTTGCGCACTGAATAACGATCTGTCCTGGCATAGAGTTTCCAATCTACATTTCTG
>JAUIHU010000108.1 GCA_030432175.1 Verrucomicrobiia bacterium
CTACCTTCCGGGGCGAGAGTTGAGGAGGCTCAAATGTACGAAGCCTTACCCTACCGCCAAATTGTCTGGGTGGCGTTCGGAGCGCTGATCGTGTTTATTATCTTCTCAGTGATCAAGGGGATCTATAAATTGGCAATTCGACTGATCATTATACTGGCGTTGCTGATAACAGGTTATGTTGGTTGGAACTGGTGGCAGGGAAAAATCGATACCCCTGTAGAGGCGGCTGAGAGTGTGCGGGATATCGGACGTCAATTATCCGATCGATTGAAGAGTTTTGCCTCGGATCAATTAAACCGGGAGGATCTCCAGGAAACCTGGGAAGCGTTGAAAGATTCGGTGATTGAAAAACTGAAGAATCGCCAGCTGAGTGAGGATGAAAAAGAGGCCCTGGTCCAGTCTTTAATGGAAAAAAAATCGCAACTTGACCCAAGCAAATTTCCTGAAGTTATGGAAGAAATCAATCAACTTCTTGGATCTTTGAAAGAAACAGAATGAGCCATCAATTCCACCAGACCGTTTGGAGAGTTTTCCCGGCAATTTTGCTATTAATAATTCTGTTTTCGGGAACCGCCTGCAAAACAGCAAAGCAAAAATATGAAGACACAGAACCTTACACAGGATTTGGCGTCTGGTATCTTGGATCCTGGGTTGGTGTGAACCATTTCTATACTCCAGCGCTGAAGACCGAAGTGGTTTTTCAGGAGAATGGAGAGGTCTTATGGAAGTACGAACCGGAATCCAGCGAAACGTATCATCGCATTGGCAAGGATAAGAAATATCCTGTCGAGATAGAGGTATTGAAGGGAACTCGAGTTGGGAAGATTCTGGACTCGGGGAATGTTATTTTGTTCAGGAACGGGGATCGGCGTAAATTTACCAAAGAACCCCAGGAAAGGTTGAGGATTTCGCTCGAAGATACATTTCAGGGATCAATTTTATTAATCAGGAAACCTTCACCCTTCCCTTGAAGAAACTGATTGGCTGCATCTGATTGATTGTTTTCGAATCACTATCAGCCCGGAAGATCAGTTGGGTGTTCGCGGGTTGTTCTGCTGATTTTCCCTGATACTGGCTCCAAGTCGCGCCAGATAATCATAACTATACAGCCCGGTGTTATGCCCGTCACTGAAACGCAGGCGAATGGCGTAATTGCCGACCGGTTCCCATCCAGTAACTGTGACTCCAGGATATTCAGTTTGGGAGGAACCTCCATGGACTTTGCCGAATATATCTGTCTCTCCCATGTTTTCTGCGCTGGGTGACGCGGCTCTCAGCAATTCCATCGGAAAAAAATCTTCGCCCCCATCTTCCCATAAAATGGCTACTTCTGTTCCAATCAAATCTATTTGTTTTGGTTTTGCTGACATGTCTTCTAATTAATCGCGTTAGACGGTTCAGTCAAAAGCTTTTCCTGAGGATTCAAGCTATGTAGGATGCCAGCATGACGGTTCAAAATGCTTCAGATCGTTATTCATCAGTTGCCTTTCTCAGGTGGCTCGCACTTTTAGTGTTAATCTCCAGCGCAATTGTGACTCTGGGAGAGTCAGAGGAGGACTCTGATGCAACAAGTCAAGCGCCAGTGCGTGCAGCGTTGATCGGATCTACTTTGATTGAGCGCATGCAGGAACATGGCGCTTTGGAAGCCATGGCATTGATGGTGTCTGATGATCGCCCGATGATTGTACGTACGTTGGCGTGGCCTGCCGATGAAATCACGGTCCGACCGCGTCCGGACGCTTATGGGGATCTGTTGGATGCTCTGGAACGCGAACAACCCGACATCATCCTGGCGCAGTACGGATTTAGCGAATCCTTTCGGGGAGTCGATCAAGTGGAAAGGTTTGGCAGGCAGTATCGTGAGTTTCTGCTAAAACTGACGCAACTGCCAACAAGATCGGGAAATCCTCCAAGAATCATTGTCATTACGCCGATTGCATATGAAACGGGCGCTGGTCCATTGTCTGATTTTGAAAGCAGGGCGTTGCAGGGTCAGTTGGAGGTTTATTCAGACAAAGCTGTTCAGGTGGCGGGAGAATTGGAATTAGAAGCGCATGATCTGTTTCGTCCGACTCTGAAAGGCATGAAGCAAAGCGCAGAAACGGGTGGCGAGTCGTGGACCTTTAATGGGATTCATCTCACTAACCATGGATATGATCAATTCTCCACTCTGCTTTTTGAAACGCTTACCGGAGAAAGCGCGCCTCAACCTGCAGAAAAATTGCGATTGGCGGTTGTAGACAAGAACCGTCAGTTCCTCAGAAAGTATCGCGCTTTGAATGCTTTTTATATTTATGGTGGACGTAAAAAGCCTTACGGGGTTGTAAATTTTCCTAAAGAATTTGAAAAACTGGACCAAATGGTGGCTTTGCGAGATGAGTATGTCTGGAAGTTGGCTCAAGGGTTGCCGGTCCCGGAAAGAGTGGACGATTCATTGACCGTGCAGCTGCCGAAAATCACCGGGGAACGCCCGATCAATGAATGGCTTTCCCCTGAGGAGGAAAGGCAGGCATTCAGGATGGATCCGCGATTTGAAGCGAACTGCTTCGTTTCAGAGGAAGATTTTCCTGAGTTTGCCAACCCAATCCAGATGAGGTGGGATTCGCGCGGGCGGCTTTGGGTGTCGTGTTCGGAAACTTATCCACAGGTCATGCCCGGGCAAGAGCCAAACGACAAGTTGTTGATTCTTGAAGACAAAAATGGTGATGGCAAAGCGGATGATTTGAAAGTGTTTGCAGAAGGCTTGCATATTCCACTCTCTTTTGAATTTGGTCATGGAGGAGTGTTTGTCTCAGAGCAACCTCATTTGACTTTTTTAAAAGACATTGATGGAGACGGCCACGCAGATGAAAGACGAATCCTGATGACTGGTTTTGGAACGGAAGACTCCCATCACTCATTGCATGACATTATCTGGAGTCCTGAAGGTCGTTTGCTTTTCAGAGAAAGTATTTTTCACCACAGCTCAGTTGAAACACCTTACGGACCTGTCCGCGCCAGAGAGTCTTCTTTCTTTTCGTTTGACCCGGATACCTGGAAGCTGGACGCGTTTGGATCGTACGTCAGCACGAATCCATGGGGGTTGACCTTTGATGAGTGGGGCTGGCGCAATGGAAGTCATCCGGTATTCAGCAGCGCAGTGGATGCGTTAAATCCAAAATATCCCAACTTGCATGTGCCAGCTGCCAGTTATATGCCGGCTTACAGCGGGACCTGCGGGCAGGAATTTATTTATAACCCTCACTTTCCTGAAGAACTTCAAGGGCATTTTGTTCGAGTGCGCTATAAACCGGTGAACACCATTGAACTGCATACCTGGACACGAGACGGAGCCGGATTTCGTGAAGAACGTGTCGGCCATTTACTGCAATCCTCCAACTTGTCTTTTATTCCAGTGGATGTGCGATTTGGTCCGCGTGGAGCATTGTATATTTGTGACTGGTACAATCCGGTCAAGGGGCATATGCAGTATTCTTTGCGAGACACACGTCGTGACAAATCCTCTGGACGTATCTGGCGGATAACGGCGAAAGGGCGTCCTCTGTTGGAGCCAGCGAAAGTCTCTGAAGCCGGTTTGGATGAGTTGTTAGAAAATCTGGAATCCGACTTTCAGCGCACACGCTATTGGAGTCGCAGAGAGCTTCGTGAAAGGGATCCAGAATCAGTAGCCAAAGCTGTAAAAAGCTGGGTTCAGCATTTGAGCGCGGATCATCCGGACTCTTGGAGAAATCTACTGGAAGGACTTTGGGTACTTCAGGGCGTGAAACAAATGGACTGGAATTTACTTGAAAAAGTCCATCAATCTCCCAACCCGAATGTCCGCGCTGCTGCGACACGTGTCTTGCGTTATCAGGATCCGAAGCGCGCTCTTCCGTTTCTGGAAACATCAGCAAAGGACGAACATCCGGCTCCTCGACTTGAGGCAGCGTTGACTGCAAGTTATATCGGAACAGAAGAAGCTTTTCTTGCGATTCTCGCATTGTTGGATCAGCCGATGGATTCCTGGCTGACTTACGCGCTCAGGACTGCGCTGGATTCTCACACGTTGAAACCTTACTGGGAAAACAACGCTGGGTTCCGATTGAATAACGAAGCGTTCAGTCAGTTTTTACTAGAGAGTGAACCAAAGAGTCGGGGAGGCTTTGTTGGATCGCGGTCGAGAGATCCGTTTGATGATCAGAATCCTGAAGTGATTGAAATTAAAACACTTCCGGAGCGGATGTTGTTTGACACCACCCGGTTCACTGTCAAAGCAGGAGAACCGGTCAAACTGATTTTGACTAATCCCGATGCAACACCACACAACCTGTTGATCTGCGCGCCTGGCTCTGCGGATCGTGTTGGGATGGCCGCCAATGAAATGGCAAAGTTGCCTGAGACATTGGAGACGCTGGATTTTGTTCCGGACACACCGGATGTGCTATGGGCAACGGCTATGCTGCTGCCGGGCGAGTCAGAGATTTTGAGATTTCTCGCTCCACTGGAACCGGGAGAGTATCCTTACATTTGCTCATTCCCCGGTCATTACCTTGTCATGCGCGGAGTGATGGTGGTGGAGTGACAATTAATTTTAAGGGGAGCCAATGAGAGTATGGGGATGTGGTCTCGTTGGTTTCTTGATAATTTAAGTCAGGTCGTAACCGGACGACACTGAAGCAAATACAATTTGTCATTATGGAAAGCCCACTCAATATCCACCGGATGAAGAAAAGTGTCTTCCATGAGCTGAACAAGTTTTGCAATTTCAAGAACTTGCGAGTCGCTCAAAGAAAACTGTCTTCTTAAAAGAGCAGGAACCTTGGACTCTCTGGTTCCGTGCTTTTCAGGAAGTGTCATTACCTTTTTGTCTCCACACTGTCTGGACGTCACATTGAGTGGTGTTTTAATCACAGAAAACATATCAGGGTTAGTCAACCCGTCGACCACACTCTTGCCCAGGCCCCAGTTTGAATTGATAGTGATTCGATCATTCCTGCCTGTGATTGGATCCAGTGAAAAAGCGACCCCAGCGGTATCTGCGGGTATCAGTCGTTGGACAACGACGGCCAGGCCTGTGTTCTCGCAGCTCTGACCTCGCTCCTCCCGATAGCTTTGCACTGCAAGTGATTGAGCCCCCTCCCAGCAAGATACGATTTTGTCTGTGATTGCGTCCACTCCTCTGACGTTCAGAAAAGTATCATATTGGCCGGCAAACGAATTATCTTTCCCATCCTCATCGACCGCTGAAGATCGCACAGCAACCGCATCGGATCGATCCTTGAACATTTGTTCAATCAACGGACTGAGCCGGTCTTTCAATGCCGCTATCATACCAGGTCGAGAGTTTTCTGCCAGTTGACGCCATTTCTGGTAGTGTTGCGTTGGCAGGCAAAATCCTTCAGGGATTAAGCACAGATGGGCTAGTCGCTGGAGATTAGCGAATTTACCTCCTACTTCGGGCGCCGGTCCTGGATGGATGTCATTTATAAAATATACCCAGCTCATTACTAACTGGCAGAAGTCGAAACAAAAAATTTGGATTTGGCAACTATAATAAGTTAAGTAATGACAGTGATAATTCGGAAATCATCCATTCATTATTTGGCTCCTGTGGTTTGTATTCAGAAATTTTGTTTGTATTCAAGAGTTTGATTTCTGTATTAGATTGAAGGTGAGAGGGTTAGGGTGGGCGCTGCAGAAACAGGAGATTATTCTTGTGTTCATTATAACCAAGCCTTAGAAAAGAAAAGTGATATGTTAGAAATTATAAAACTTTACATCAAAAAACAATGCGCTGTTTTTTGATGGTTTTCAAACCAATTCTTGACCACATAGCTAAATTGTAATGAAACGATTCTCATCATATTTTGTCAACGTCGTCGCAAGCGTTTTTACTGTTTTTTTGATGTCCGTGACGGCGAATGCGGCTGAACGTCCTAATATTCTTCTGATTGCAGTGGATGATATGGGTTTCTCGGATGTGTCTCCATTTGGGGGAGAGATGCGGACGCCAAATATACAACAACTAGCAGACCGTGGACTTCGGTTTACTCACTTTTACACTGCGCCGTCCTGTTCGCCTACCCGTACGATGATGTTGACCGGCAGGGACAATCACGTTGCAGGTATGGGGACTATGGGGGAAGATATTCAGCCTGAACAACGTGGCAAGCCAGGGTATGAGGGGCACATTAATAATCGGAGTACCACGTTTGTTCAGTTACTGAGAGATAGTGGTTATCACACTTACATGGCTGGGAAATGGCATCTGGGTACCGAAGCGGGCGTGCGTCCCCATGATCGGGGTTTTGAGAAGAGTTTCAGTATGCTTATTGGTGGCACAAGTCATTTCTCGGGGCGACTTCCGATGTTTCCAGGTTATATTCCAATCTATTCAGAGAATGGAGAAGTTGTTGAGGAACTTCCAGAAGACTTTTACTCTTCCCAGTATTATACTGACCGTATCATCAACTGGATCAGTGACAAAGAGGATGATGCTCCTTTCCTGGCTTATCTGTCATTCACTGCCCCTCACGATCCGCTCCACTTGCCAGATGACTGGATTGATCGCTGTCGTGGTATGTATGACATGGGTTATGATCAATTACGTGAAACGCGATTCAATCGTTTGAAAGAACTTGGAATCGTTGATCCGGATATTACCCCTCATCCTCGTTTGCCTAACGTCCGTCCTTGGGAATCCCTGAGCGCGGATGAGAAAGCCTTTCAGAAGAGAGTCATGGAGGTTTATGCAGGGATGATTGAAAATGTTGATTACCAGATTGGTCGTGTTATTGAGGTTTTGAAGGAGAAGAACATGTATGACAATACGTTGATTCTCTTTTTCTCAGACAACGGGGCTAATGGATCAGCAATGGCAGATTACCCATGGAACGCTGAGCGCGATATGTCGACCTTTGACAACACGATTGACAATATTGGTCGGCGTGAATCGGGAACCGCGCCTGGACCAGGCTGGGCTCAGGCTTCAATGACTCCCTTCCGTCTCTACAAAACCAACACTGCTGAAGGTGGCATACGTTCTCCTTTAATTATCGCAGGTCAGGGAGTGGAATCAGAAGGTGGAAGGATCCGTCACGACGTTGTGCATGTGATGGACATTGCTCCTACTATCCTGGACATTGCTGGCGTTAATTCTCCTGCTACTTACGCGGAAATCCCTCAACACCCGGTTCAAGGAAAATCAATGGCTCCGGTTCTGGGTGGAGAAGAACAATTGGTGCGAGGCTCTCAGGATTATCTCGGATGGGAGCTTTTCGGTATGAAGGCCATCCGCCAAGGTGACTACAAAGGACTCTGGTTGCCTGCCAACGACAAGACGGGAACAGGTTCCTGGCAGATTTACAACATCACGAAAGATCCAGGTGAAACTACAGACTTGGCGCGATCCAATCCTGTGCTGCGTAAAAAAATGGTCAAGTTATGGGAACAGTATGCGGAAGAAAACGGAGTCATCCTCCTGACGCAAAGTCTTTTTAAACACACATTCCGTTGTGAATATGATGGTAATACAATGGATTTTAAATTCACACCAACCACAGTGACATTGTCGTCGGGTGGAAGCAAAGAAACGGTTGATATACAATATCGTGAAGTCAGTCCAAATCGCTATTTTGTTTCATTCACTGAGAGCGATGGAACTCGTACCACACTGTTTATAGATCTTCATATTGGCAAGATTTATAACAGTTCTTTCGGGAAATCCCGCAGAGGACCTTTCCAGTGGTTTCGGCGTGGTAGCAATCGTGGCAAGTCAGAGTGGCTGGAAGGCAATATTGAGATAGTTGCTGAGTAAGATGGTTGAGTCAGATGCATATGGCGTGGCTGTCTGGGACCGCTGAGCCCTGACACGCCAGGTCATTTTATTAGTATTGACCATCATTATTCACAAACCTACGCTTAGGACCAGAAACAGATTCTACTTTGTTTCTTAATTTATTATGTCGATTAAAATTATCGGAGCCGGAATGGGACGAACCGGGACAATGTCATTGAAGTTAGCTCTGGAACTCCTTGGTTTTGATAAATGTTATCACATGGTGGAGGCATGGGAAAATCCACATCATATTCCCGTCTGGCGAGCCGCCCATCGACAATCTTTTCCAGACTGGTCCAATGTCTTTCAGGGCTATCAGGCTACCGTTGATTTTCCCAGCAGCATTTACTATGAACAACTGATGGATTTCTATCCTCAGGCGAAGGTGATCCTTACTGAGAGAGATGCTGAACAATGGTACGAAAGCACAAAGAATACCATTTATCCTGGACGTAATGCTCCATCAACATCCGAGCTTTCCGACGCGGAAAAAGAAGCCCACCAAATGGTTGATGAGTCAATTTGGAAGGGTTTGTTTGAAGGGCGATTTGAAGACCGCGATTTTGCGATTAATGTTTTTAATCAACATAATGAGGAGGTGCGAAATAAGGTGCCAGTAGACCGCCTTCTCATATACCGGGTTGAGGAGGGATGGGATCCTTTATGCCGGTTTCTTGGGGTGGATTCACCATTGGAGGTTCCTTTTCCCAAGTCTAATACGCGCAAAGAATACATAGAACAGTGGCGTTCTTAATCAAACGCCACAGAAATCGAAGGTTGCAGTTCAGTGATGATAAAGCTCCTCAGTAAGGCGGTCGCATCCGGTGTAGTTTACGCCCGCACACAAATTGATACACCAGAGCGTACCCGGATCAGGTCCCGCTCTGGAGAGCTGCTTCATTCAACTCCGAAATCTGCTTCCGTCAAGCGTGAGATCAGTAAGAACCTGGAGAAAGTTACCCGTTTAACAGCGCCTTATCCAGTTCGGGTTCGGTCTCGGAGTGGGTTTTCTGAAGTTGTTCAAAGCCGGTGGATTCCGGTCAGCTATGTTTCCAATCTTTCTAAAAGAGCGGACACCTCCCAGGGTTTGAATCCGGAAGCTGTCGAGGTAGAGCGCCGAATTGACCGGCGTTTGATGATTTCTGCCGGGGCCTTTGGGATTGGTATTGCGAGCGCAGCATATCCTCCCCTGATTATTCTGGCGTTGCCATGTATTCTTTATACAACAGCTCCATTCTTTAAGGACGCTTACAAAGCCGTTTTTGAAGATAACAAGATTCGGGTCAGTGTGCTTGATGCCATTGTTGTGACTGGAATGATTGCGACAGGGAGATGGTTCTTGATGACTGTGACGGCCTTCCTGGGCAACGGTAGTTTCAAGCTCATGATGAAGGCGCAAGACAACTCCCTCAAGGGGGTGATTGACATCTTCCGCAATCAGTCAAAGACAGCGTGGTTGAAACAATCGGATCATGAGGTTGAAACTCCGATTGAGTCCCTGGTGGTTGGAGATATTATCGTCATTCATGCAGGTGAAACGGTACCGGTTGATGGAATTATTCATGAAGGGATCTGCAGTATAGATCAGCACGCGCTGACGGGAGAATCGCAACCAGCAGAGCGAGGTCCGGGAGATCCAGTACTTGCAACCTCGATCATTCTCTCCGGTAAAATTGAAGTGCGCGTACAAACAGTCGGAACTGAAACCGTCGCGGCGCGAATCGCAGACATTATCAATAATACCTCGGATTACAGCTCATCTCTTCAGATGCGAGGACAGGCAATCTCAGACAAGGGATCTGTTCCCACTCTGGTTGTTGGGGCTTTGGCTTTGCCATTTGCTGGACTAAGCGGCGCCTTGGCGGTGCTTTGCTCGGCGCTCGGATGGAATATGCGTATCATTGCGCCCATCAGCACACTTAATTTTCTGCGTTTGACTTCAGAGCATGGAATTCTGATCAAGGACGGCAGAGCGCTTGAATCGCTGGACGGGGTCGATACAATTGTCTTTGATAAGACCGGCACACTAACTCTGGACCAGCCCCATGTGGCTCAAATCTATGCTTTCGGAAGTTATCCGGAAGATTTGATTCTCACCCTCGCAGCAGCAGCAGAGAGTCGTCAAAGCCATCCAATCGCCCGCGCAATTATAAAAGCTGCGAAGGAACGGAATTTGACATTACCCGGTATGGAGGATGCCCATTACGAGATTGGTTATGGGATCCAGGTCACGGTGGCGGGTAAATCCGTTCAGGTCGGTAGCGCTCGATATATGGGAATGTCGGATATTGAAATGCCAGTTGAAGCTGAGGAGCGTCAGCAGATCGCTTATGAATCAGGGCATTCCATGGTGTTTGTAGCCATCGAAGGTGTTCTGGCCGGGGTTGATGGGGCTCTTGGCCTCGATGACCACCAGCGGGATGCCGTTGACGTAGAGGACGAGGTCCGGGACGCGGTTGGTGGCACCCTTGACCTTCATGAATCTCAGTGGAGATTCAGTGAGTCCTTTGGTTCGCTTCTATCAGACGGAACCGGAAGACATTGTTGTCGTCTGTGATGATATGAATCTGCCAGGCGGCCGACTTCGCTGGAG
>JAUIHU010000109.1 GCA_030432175.1 Verrucomicrobiia bacterium
CGGCGAATGGTTTGATTACTTCATCAAGGTTGAAGGCAAACGTGTTTGGATCAAGATCAATGGCGAATTGATCACTGACTTCACCGAAGCTGAGAATCCAGATCATTTGAAGCAATATCCTGGACGTTACTTCTCCAGCGGCACGTTTGCCCTGCAGGCTCATGATCCAAACAGCGTGGTTTATTACAAGGACTTGCAGGTTCGTGTGATGCCTTGAGCTGCTGGTTTATTGGATTGCGCTCATCAATCTCGACCTGAACCTCCGGGTCAGGTAGCTGGCGAAGTATCTTTTTCAGCTGCCTGAGAAGATTTGCTAATTTTGAAATAGAAATCAAAGACAGAGGCGGACCCGAAAGAGTCCGCCTTCATTTTTCATTTATTTCTAAATTGAGTTTTATCAATAGATTTTGAGGCAAAAAGAAAGTGTTTGCACGCCTTGCTGGTTTGAAAAGGTCAATTGTTTTGGCTAAAGAACTGAGCCGTTTATTGCGGATTGGAAGGATCCCGTTTAACTGTTAGGACTATATGAAGCGGACTCAACACGCCGTAGTGGATGATTGGCAGGGACAGTTTGATGAATCCGCCATTCGGGAATGGGCCATAGGGGTCAGGGAACAGTTGGAGGCTGAATCAGTTTCCATGGGAATTATTTTCATGACGCCGCACTTTTTTGATCAGGCGGCTGAGATCCTGGAAATTGTCCGAGTTAATGCGAAAATTCCGTTACTGGTAGGGTGTTCTACAGTGAGTTTGGTCGTGGGCGCTTACGAGAAGGAAAATGTTCAGGGAATCTCACTTGCCTTGTTTAATTTCCCTTCATCAGCCAGCCTGAAAGCCTTTCATTACCGGCAGCACCATGTGGAATTGAATGGAGGGCCACACCCGTGGATCGAACGGTCGGGAGTGGATCCTTCCGAGACTGGGGGGTGGATTACATTTGCGGATCCGTTTAATATTGACGTCGAAGCCTGGTTGAAAGACTGGAATGAAGCCTATCCAGGAACCCCATTAATGGGAGGCCTGGCCGCTGGTTTTTTTCCTGAACATCGTTCTCAGGTTTATTTCAACGGAGAGGTGTTTGAGGAAGGTGGAGTCGCAGTTTCACTGGGGGGTGGAATTCGGATCCAGGGATTGGTTTCGCAAGGTTGTACCCCCATAGGACATCCATGGTTGGTAACTCGTACTGAGCGAAACTTGATTGTGGAAATCTCGGGAAGGCCGGCATGCGAAGCATTGGTTGAAACGATTGACCGACTTTCCGAAATGGATCGAGAGAAGTTAAAGGGGAATCTCTTTATCGGCATGGTTGTGGATGAGTATCTGGAAGAATTTCGACGTGGAGATTTTTTAATAAGAAATCTGATAGGAGTGGATCAGCAGTCTGGCAGGATCGCTGTAGGAGCGTTGCCCAGAGTAGGGCAGACCATTCAATTTCAGCGCCGTGATTGTGAAACTGCCAGGGATGATCTGCTGTTATCATTGAATCATGTACGCAAACTGATTGGAGATACGCCCGTGTATGGCGGGTGTCTGGCGACCTGTAATGGGCGCGGATCCCATCTGTTTCGGATGCCTCATCATGATGCCAGGGAGATTTGCAGTCGCATGGATAATATCCCGGCTTTGACTGGTTTTTTCTGTAATGGCGAGTTTGGTCCGGTGGGACCTAAGAATTTTCTTCATGGATACACGGCTTCATTAGCCTTGTTTGTCGGAGAAGATTAGTTAGGTTCGGCGGGATTATTTTTTAACACATTGTCTCATGGGAAGCCTGACAGAATTTGAAGTGGAAAACTGGAAAGAGGTTCCTTCTCTGATCTATGAACTGGAAACCATTCAGGAACCGGTGGTTTGGGAAAATCTCTTTCCTCACCGACCCGATTTTCCGATTGAGGTGGAACTCGGAAGTGGAGACGGAACTTTCTTGATGGATTACGCGCAGTCGAATCCAGACATTAATGTGGTTGGGGTTGAACGTTTGATGGGGCGCGTAACTAAAACGGATCGTAAGAGTAGGCGTCGTGGAATCCTAAATCTCCGAATGGTTCGCTTGGAGGCCGCTTACTGGACTCGGTACATGATTCCACCTGAATCGGTTTCAGCATTTCATATTTACTTTCCTGATCCGTGGCCTAAGCGGAAACATCACAAACGACGCCTCATCTCGCCAGGTTTCCCTGAGATTCTCAGACCAGCTGCGAAATTGGGTGGGAAGATCTACTTAAGGACGGATCACCGTGATTATTTCCAACAAATGGAGGAAGTCATGAATGATGCGGAGGGCTTTGAGCGATCGGTTACTCCGGATGTCATCTCAGAGATTCTGACAGACTTCGAGAGAGATTTTCTGGCTCAGGGAATTGACACCTGTCGCGCTTGTTACCAGAAGACGCATTGATTCCAGGAGATTTCTCATAAACCTTCCCCAGAACTGTGCAAGTGTCATCATTTCACACATCGATGATCGGGCCTTTATTTTCCTGGTCACGATCCGGTTTGTATTTGGGTTGAGTTTGCGGCGAAGATGGAGACCCTGAGGCGCTGGTTGGATTGGACCGACGTGAGTTGCCTGACCGAAATCGATTCATGGTGTGGATCAGGAATTGCGCAGGGTTGAGTGGAGTCGAACCCAGCAGGACCATTAACGCGAAGCCAAACAAAACCAGCATTCCGATAGCAAGCCAACGCGCTATGGAAAAAAGAAATGCTGCATGAATGGCCGCCAGGAAGTTGTAGCAGCCAACATAGGGAGAAATCTGGCAAATCACAAATAGCGCCAACCCTGTTAAGAGCCAGTTCCAGGCGGTGATCCCTGCAATCTGTTTTTGGGTCAGAAATCGCTCCAAATGGGGACGCGCAACACCTCTGCAAACATAGAATACCAGAAAAGCAGTAGCGTTGCCGACGGTCCCTTCAAATGCAACACTGTTCGACCAGAGGTCAATCCAACGAGTCGCAAAAATATAGGATAACAAATCGAAACCAAGAATAAACCATCTGAAGCGATCGAGGTCCGGATGAGTTTGCTGAGATTCAAATGATTGAAATGTATAACGCAAAGGCATGTTGATGTGGTTGTTCCTGATTCATTCAGTCAGTCATTTGAAAATCTGAAACCGAATACTCCAGGAACTGAACTCCAAAGATCAGCGGTGGAATTGATATTCTTAAATTCCCTCAACCTCTCTTTTTTCAGATGTTTTTCTTTGGAAGCGTAAATTGGATTCTCCAAAGAATCAAACACCGGATCCACAACTTTCTCCATGTTAAGGTTGTTCCTTTTGATCTGGCATTCCTCAATTTCCCACTTTTGTTCGAGATCTTTATGAAACCTTATCCTGAGATCCCAGTAATCTTCATTTCCCGCCAAATAATTTTCCAGTGAAGTGATTAACCTCAGCGCTTGCCGCTTTTGGTGATTCATCCAAAGCCCTCTAAAGACATGCATACCGATTTCCGGAGCACGGTACCGGGCCGATGACGCTTCCCGGTAACATTTCAATGCTTGAGCATTCTGGTTAGTATTCTGGTTGGCTAACCCTTCGAGATAGGAAGCCAGTCCTGACAGATGTACTCCAAGAGCCCCGCGATTTCTCAACCTGGCCACTGCAAACTGAAGATGGTTCCAATCTTTTTGCTCAATCAGTAAATCGAGATACGCAATCTCCAAATCAGTATCCGTGAGTTTTTCGGTTCGTTCCAGCCAGTCTTCAACCAGACGCGTTAACTGCTTCAGCTTTCCCTTGCTCCTGCAAAATTCAGTTAGCAATCGGAGATCTCTCTGGGAAAAAGGGATTGATTTTTCAAGCGCTGGCCAGATGAGTTGGTTCCATGACTTGGAGTTGTTTTCAATAGCATGGTTCCACAAATCGATCTGATTTTCTATACACAGCAGTTCTTTCTGCTCAAGTTCGTCGCAAAGCTGCTTTACTGATCCCATGTCATGCCGAGCAAGGGAAATCAAGAGCTGCAGTCGCAATCTTTCTAACTGGGTAAATAAATCATCAACGCCTTGATGCTGAGATGATTCAAACGGAACAATTCCCAGTTCAGGAAGAGGTTCAATGGGCGCGAATCTGTTTGCATTCAGCTGATTCAGAGCGATTTGAAAATGCATGAATCGATGTTGAAATTCAGGGGATGGTGGCGCTTTCAGTGACTGAATTCCGGATTGAATATTTCTCCAGGCAACAGTCAATCCGTTCCAGTCTCCTGACCATAGACAGCATTGAGCCAGACGCCATTCCATAGAGAGACTTGAATGGTTGTTCGACTTCAATATGTGGATCCAGCGTTTACAGGTCTGATAATCGGAGAATGCAATCAACGCATCCTGCGCAGCGCCAAGCAACAATTCTGAAGCTCCTGATTCTCTTTCCATCCATTGTGAACAAACTCCTTTTAACCTCAGATAATTCTGCCGAGTTAAAGGTGGAAAAGCCAATGAACGCACCCAACCTGCAAGAATCGCAGAGTCGGCTGGATTGAGTGTTATGGCCCTTTCCCAATGGAAGTTTGCCGTCCCCCAATCCTGTTCCTTCTCAGCTTCCAGAGCTTTCTGCTGGAGTTTTCGACCTTCCAGTAAATCCATTGGGCTTTTACGGACTTGGAGTCTCGAATCCATGGCCAGGTTTGCCGAAATCCAGGGGATCCAGCAAAGGAGTGTCAGAATCACCAGCAGGGTCGAGATTAATACTGCGATATGAAACCACTTCAATTGTAGAACTATCTGATGCGTTAGTGATCGCAACTTTTTCAAACCATAGTTCAGCGCTCGGGACAAATGAGTCCCGCCAGGAATTTGATACGACATGATTGAATACCTCCTAAATTGAACCACAGATGAGTTCCGCAGTTCTTTAAAAAGCCCCCCTGAACATCATTGATCCAGACTGGCTAAAAAATCGCGTTGACGAGGGTATAATGAATCCAGGTTAATTTTGGCGGCAATTGT
This sequence comes from Verrucomicrobiia bacterium, assembly GCA_030432175.1. GTDB lineage: Bacteria > Verrucomicrobiota > Verrucomicrobiia > Limisphaerales > JAUIHU01 > JAUIHU01. Next base: position 4,955 of record JAUIHU010000109.1, read on the forward strand.
TTGAGCTTCGGCTCTGTTGCCTTCAATCTCATGGATTCTTGCCCAGGCGTAATTCCAGAAATCCAACTCTAATGCGCCTTTTTTGGTTTCCTGCAAGGGTTCCAATAGCTCGCGAGCGCGTTCGGCATTATCATTCAGCAGATGAGCCATTGCTGCATTGATTGAAAATGCAGGCGCCGTTGGCATGACCTTGAGCGTTTTTTCAGCCAGTTGAACCGCCAATTCAGGATCTTTCCCGGAACTGATCAGCGCTGAAGCCAGGTTGCTGTAATAAACAGGAAAATCCGGGTTGGTATCATATAAATTTTTAGCAGCCTTCAGCGCCTCGTCAGCGTCTTTTCTGGCGACGGCAACTTCGAATGAAATCGCCGCGATCAAAGGCAGTTTCCTGTCCACTTCGTCCAACCGTGCAAGACATTGAGAAGCCAGGTCGGGAGCATTACATTCCAACAGTCCTTCAGCGACATATCTGGTTAAATCGGGGGTTGGATAGTCAAATTCCGCGGCTTCGGTCAGGAGCCGCTCTGTTTTTGATTTCAATCCCGTTTTAAATTCAGCCAAACCTTCATAAAATTTGCCCAATCCTTTGAGCTTCGATCCCATCGACTGATCAATCTGAAGTTCGGTTCCCAAGGCCTTTAATAATGTCCATCGCTGATCAGCTATGAGAAAGTCGGCATGTATCAGCCAGATTCTAGGCTGGCTGCGTTCAAATATTGTGCGGCACTTGTCCAGATATTGGTTCTGAAGTTGCCTCCAACCTAATCGTTTCAGTACCTGATTGACTCGTAGCGCATCGCTGAACTCCTCTATAGTGTTCTTTTTAATCCAATCCGAAGCAATTTTTTTGGCGCCCTCCGGATCACGAGCTGCTATTAATGGCCATTCAAAACATTCGTCCACAGGAGAGTTGAGCCCGGCATCTTTCAATCGTGCTTTAGCTCCATGATAGTCAGCCTCATGGCTCAGCCAGGAGGATAGCCGCAAAACCAGTTTATTTGCCGTCAGTTGTAACTGATCTGAAGGAACGAATTCATTGCTGTCAGACAGCTCAGTCTGGCTCTGATTTAATAATTCCGAGTAGGCTGCTTCATCCTTTTGAACCAGGGATTTCCATGCCAGCTGATGTAGGCGTAGATCATCTATATCCAATTCTGAAAACCCGAGTTCTGTAAGCACATTCTTCCTGATAGGAGCAGAAACAGGTTCGCCCAGACAATTCATCCATTCAGTGTTGAACAGTTTCCATTTTTCCTCCATGAACGCTCTTTTAATGAAGTATTTTTTTACAATAGGGTACTCCTCCGAATCAACGACGCGCCCCAACCGAGCTGCATCCTCAGCTCGCTGGAATTGGTCCATCAAACCAGCGCAGAGTAGAATGTCATTCGGATCTTCCTCAGAAAGTCTGAGAAGCCAAATAACCTGATTATCAATTTTATGGCTCCAGAAAAGGGTGTCTTGATTGATAGGAGATTTCTTCAATGCTGATAAATACTCCCTGTAAAGTTCGGTATTGCCCGGGTCATTCGATATTGCCAACCGGTAAGCGAAAAAACTTTGTTCAAAATCTTTGGCTTGAATGTTTTGACGGGCAGTGCGAGTTAGCGCTTTGGATTGGATGAGATCCAGCAAACGCACTTTGACTGTGGGTTGGAAATCAGCTGGAGTCGATCTGATCATTGGCAGCAACAAGACGACAAATCCAAGGCAGATGCCGAGAAAAAGTATCAACGCCAAACGAACCCAGCGATCATTCAGCGCCATGTGCAATAGTGGATAATTAAAAAGCCGTCGTGACCAGGTGGTTTTGAAAGAGTCCATCATTCTAAATCTTCATCAGAGATCAGTGATTCAGCCATGCCAAATTGAGTGCGTTCAGGCCATGAGTAACCGGCATGGAACCAATAATAAACAGCATGACCACCTCCAACGAAACAGAAATTGATATGAATGAGATATCAATGTGATCTGTCCAAACAAATAAGCGCTTTTTCCAGGATAAATCAAGAGGATGGAATGATTTGAAGGAAATCCATTGCCTCAGAGTCCGATGCTTTTTAAATTAATTACCGTTATGCACTCAAAACCAGACCTATTTCTCCGTCAATCTCAGTCTCAGCGAAAATCAAAGAATTCAGGCAGAGTATTCTTTGGCGCGGTTTCGGCGCTGGCTATTGCGCTGGCAGCCATTCCTCTCACGAGTTGGAGTGAGGATTCGGATGAAGAACCTTTGGATTATTCCAAGTTGGTTCCAGCGGTGGACAAACAAGTTGATTTTGAAAAAGAGATATACCCGCTTTTTAAGGAATTTTGCATCGACTGTCATGGTCCTAAGAAAAAGAAAGGGCGTTATCGTATCGATACCAAAGAAGGAAAAGGTGGGGCATTTAAAATTGATCGAGATGGAGTGGCGTTTATTAAGCCGGGTGACAGTAAGAACAGTCGCTTGATGCACATGATGTGTGATATGATTGATGAGATGCTGATGCCTCCCCCTGAGGCCGATCAGATGACCAAGGAGCAAATTGGACTGATACGGGCCTGGATTGATCAGGGCGCCAAATGGCCGGATGGACCGATCAAGGAGTACATTCAGCAGATTGATTTCAAGAAGGATATCCAACCCATCCTGGAAAAAAACTGTTATTCCTGTCACGGACCTGACAAGCAGGAAGGTGATTATCGGATTGATAAGAAGGAATTTGCTCTGGAAGGGCCACTATATGGGACTTTGATCAAGCCGGGTAACAGCCAACGCAGCGCTTTAGCGATCATCGCTGCGGGTCTTGACGAGGATTTGTTGTTTCCTGAGAAGCATAAGCTTGCTGAAAAAGAACTGGAAACATTCAAACTCTGGATTGACCAGGGGGCGAAGTGGGAGGAATGATTCGTCCACGTGGAAAACATGGATGATTTGAAATTGTTGGGGCGGAGTGAAACTCGGCTACCAGAGAAACCGGACCGGTCGATATTGGAAACTTTTCCAAATCCCAGTCCGGGTTCTCATATTGTTATCAGGCTGGAAACTCGGGAATTTACATCGGTTTGCCCCAAAACCGGACAACCAGATTTTGCGACCATCCAGTTGGAATATATTCCGGGCGAACGTTGTATTGAAACGAAGTCATTAAAGTTTTACTGGGCTTCTTTCAGAAATTATCAGGCGTTTAATGAGCAGGTGATTCATCGCATGTTGCAAGATCTCGTGGCGGTGTGTGATCCTCATAAGATGGTGATGGTAGGGCAGTTTGGTTCGAGGGGTGGGATTCAATTGACTGTTCGTGCAGCGCATCCTGACAATCAGTTTCAGTTTCCTATATTAAATCCCTGAACATTTATCCCATCAGCGCTTGCATTCCGGTTCTTAACTCTGCATGCTGGCGGTAATGTTTAGGTTGAAAATAGCCTGAAATCCCATTACTGGAACTGACTTGAACCTCCGGTGAGAATTCACCGCTTTAACACCGGTTTAACCGGATTTAACAAACTGCGTTCGATGAGAACGCCCACATTTAAAGATGAGCAATTCGCCTGAGTTTGATCTGAACTTGGATCAGCACTTTTTGCCAGCTTGGGCCCAAAAGCCCTCTTCTGACAAATCCTACGAGAATTTCAAGGGTAGAGAAGGGGACGATGAGGGAGGAAGAGGAAAACGGGATCGTTTTCGCAAGGACCGGACATCTAATCGACCTTCTGGTTCAGGCCGAGGTGATCGTCAAACAGGTCGTGGTCGTCCGCCCAGAAGAGGTGGGCGTGATCGAGACGGCAGGGCTGACAACAATCGGCGGCGTCAGCGTCCTGAAAGGCGTCAACCGTTGCCTGATTTGAAGGTAGCGATTTCGCCGGTCGAGGATGGGGTGCGTTCATTGGCGAAACAGATCAAAAAGACCTGTCGGGCTTACCCGCTTTTTGAAATCGCAACCATGATTCTCAAGCGCCCGGAACGTTATGATATCTGTTATGATGTTGTTCAGGATGACAAGGGCAATGTTAAAGCGCCACTTCATGTTTGTTCACTAGATGGATCAGTCTGGTTGTCTGAAGAAGAGGTTGCAGAGCATGTTCTGAAGAATTTTTTCGATAATTTTTACCAGACAGAGAAAACTCCGTCAGATCCTCCCAAAGGTGTATATACTTTTGTGGCGCAGTGTGGGATGAGCGGGATCATTCTGGGACCGCCGAATTATCATGATTATCAGCGCACCCTGCACCGGGTTCATTCTGAGAAATTTCCTAGAATGGATTTTGAAACCTATAAATCCCGGGTCAAAATTGTCAGGGATGAAGAGGTGGTCAAGCAATGGGTGGATGAAAAAAGCTGGAAGATTGATTACACCTGCCTGAATGTTCCTGAACCGCTGAAGTTAAATTCAAAAGAAGAAGTGGAGGAGCATTTCCGAAAAACACATCTTCCAACACTGGTTTCAACGGTTCAGCGTTCGGTGGTCCATGCAAATCAGGAACAGTTATTAGGCTCTTCAGCTTTGAAAGCCTGGATGCGTCGTGTTCGTGAAGAGCAACGCAGATTTCCAATCAAGGTTGTCAATGCTTTAAGTCAGCAGTTCGCCCGCCAAGGTTTACAGTTCTTCAAGGTCAATAAGACAGTAACTCATGTCTCAGTCGCACGTCCGCGCTATCTCGATGTGAATGTGACACCGGTTTCGAATCTGGTAAAACGGATCGTCGAGTATATTGAGCAGAACAAGAGTTGTACACCCGCTCAACTGGTTGCTGATTTGACCCCTGAAGTGGAAGCGACCCTGAGCAAAGGCGCAACAGTCGTCGAGCCATCCGCGCCTGTGCCTGCAGAGGAAGTACAGCCAGAACCAACACCTGAACCGTCAACAGCGGTTGAAGAAACAAAGGATAATGCTGCTTCCAGTGCAGAAGCCCCAGGATCTCAGGATCAGCAACCAGAAGATTCTTCAGCGGCTCCTGCTTCTGAAACGGGTACTGAAGCTACTGCAGAGTCGGCATCTTCATCTTCAGAAACCATAACCGAGGAAACTTCTGTAGAATCAGCGCCGCCTGTTGAGCAAACACAAACACAATCTCAGGAAGAGCCCAAAACTGAAGAAGATCATTCTCCAGCGCAGGCAGCTATTTTATCGGACCTCCGATGGCTGCTCGTACAAGGGCATGTTATTGAGTTTGCTAATGGAGCTTTGGAGAACGCAAAACCCTCTGCGGCATCCAAGACCAGGAAAGAGAAAAGTGGATCCAAAGGAGCTGCTCAGCCGAACAAAGAAGCCGACACCAAATCTTCTGCTCCGAAGAAAGAATCTTCTGAGAATACCGACGCTGCAGCACAAAACCAGCCAGAGACCTCTCCTGAGTCGAATCCGGCTCAGGATCCAAATCATCCTTCCAGTGGTGAAACTGAAACCGCGAAACAGGAAGCTGCAACTGCCTCTTCTGAAACACCTGCAC